>JAAYNO010000259.1 GCA_012520855.1 Clostridiaceae bacterium
TAGGTACAAAAAGTAAACATTAAATAAATAGGATTAATTATTTAATAAATCAAGAGTTTGATGTAATGGGCTTAATAAAAGACAAATTAAATTTAATAAAAAAACGATTAATTCATTTCTTTGTCACCGCCGGAGTAAAATGACCTAAAATCGCCGGTAGAAATTGACCCATGAGAATAGAGAGGTTACCCTCGAGACAAAGCGTCTTGGAGGTACCGAAATGCTAAGGAGTGGGACAATTATGAAGATAAAAGAGTCGGCTGAGGCAGGTAAGAGTGCATACGCCATTGGCAAAGAAATGGGCATCTCAAAAAATACAGCCCGAAAATACATGCAGCCCGGAGTTGCACCGCCGGAGAAAAATCACCGTCCATCGAAGCTGGATGCGTACAAGCCGCTGCTACATGAGCTGATGGCTGATGGAATCTACAACTGCGTGGTGCTTCTCGAACGGCTGCGCGAGGCTGGATATGACGGTGGAATCAGCATTCTCAAGGAATATGTGCATCCGTTTCGTCCGCCGAAGAAGCTGCCGGCCGTGCGGCGGTATGAAACAGCTCCCGGGAAGCAGGCGCAGATGGATTGGGGTATCTGTCATTACACAGATACCGTCGGCATGGTACATAAAGTTCCAATATTTGTGATGGTGCTGGGGCATTCCCGAGCCAAGTACATAGAGTTCACAAGCCGCTGTGACCTTGCCAGCCTCCAGCGCTGCATGGTAAACGCTTTTACATACTTCGGTGGTGTACCGGAAAAGGTACTTACAGATAACATGAAAACTGTAATCATCGGAAGGGACGGCAGCAGGCCTATCTGGAACACGGAGTTCGAGGATTTCTCCATGGATATGGGCTTCAAACCAAGTGTTTGTGTGCCCAGACGTCCGCAGACGAAGGGTAAGGTGGAACGGCTTGTTGGCTATGTAAAAGACAATTTCCTACCCGGACGAAGATTCGAGGACTTAAATGACCTGAACCGTCAGGTGCTGCAGTGGTGCCGTATGCATGACGGTAAGGTTCATGGAACGACCGGAAGAATTCCGGCTATAGAGCTTTCAAAAGAAGGGCTGCTTTCACTCCCGCCACAGGAGATTATGGATAAGTACCGCTGGGAGACCAGAATCGTGACCCGTGACGGCTTCGTGAGTTTTGACGGTATACGCTATGGTGTGCCTTGGCAGTACAGCGGCAGACAGGTTCAGGTGAGGCTATGCGCCGGGTATGTAGAGATTTACTTGGACAACACACCCATAGCAAGGCATGAGGCTAAATATTCCAGTGGGAGAATCGTATGGCTCACCGGACAATACACCGGCCTGGGCGAGAAAGGCGGAACGCCACTGCCCGGCAGATTCGCCAGGCAGCATCCGCAGCAGGTCGAGGCTCGGGATTTGAGCGAATATGACCGACTGTTCCGGGTGGCGTCCAATGGTTGAATTAGAGCATGCCAGAGATTTATTGGAGAATATGGGCCTCAAAACGGCTGCCGAGCTATTAGATGCACAGCTTGAGCGCTCCCTGAAAGCGGAGGAAACCTATATAGCCTTTCTTCTTGAGCTTCTCACAGTGGAGGAAACGGAGCGCAAGCGCAGAGGCGAGGAGATGCGGATAAAGCTTTCCCGGCTCCCGCACAGAAAGACTCTTGGCGAGTTTGACTTTGACTTTCAGCCCAGCATCGATAAGCGGCAGATTGACGAGCTGGCAACACTGGCATTTGCCGCAAGGGCGGAGAATGTAATCTTTCTGGGGCCGCCCGGTGTCGGCAAGACACATTTGGCTGTGGGTCTTGCAATGCAGGCGCTGAAGTCCGGACTGACCGTCTACTACACCAATCTTTCGCAGCTAATTACAGACATGAAAAAGGCACAGGAGTTAAACCGTCTGGAGCGCCGTTGGCGGGTGTATCTCAAACCTGACATCCTCATCATCGACGAGGTTGGCTACCTGCAGCTTGACCGCAAAGAGGCACAGCTGCTCTTCAGACTTGTGTGCGAGAGGTATGAGCAAGGAAGCATTATTCTGACCAGCAACAAGTATTTCAGCGACTGGGGTGAGCTTATGAGCGACAGCGTTATTGCCACCGCCATGCTCGATAGATTGCTGCATCACGCCCATGTGATAAACATCCGGGGCGATACGTACAGGCTTAAAAACCGCAGGAAATCCGGTGTCATTCTGACACCGCCGGCAGACATCCCGGCGCTAAAATAACCGGCGTTTTGGGTCATTTTTCCCCGGCGTTTTTCGGTCAATTCAAGTCGGCGTTGACA
>JAAYNO010000039.1 GCA_012520855.1 Clostridiaceae bacterium
ATAGCAGGATGTAACTGCCGGATGAATGGGTAATTTACTTTGATGGAATATCCCAATACTGTAAATATGAAAACACTTGTTGCTAAACACCTATAGTATGCTGAACAATGAGCTCCACCTGATAAGGTACGAATGATGCCAGTTACAATAAGCAATATCACAACTTCAAGGGCAATATCCATGATAAAAGCAAAGGAAAAAAGAATACACAATTTAATAATACAGCCTACCAAAATTTCTGCACCGAAAGACAGAACTTCTGTCTGATCTGCCCTGGAAACTTTTTTTGACACATATGTTCCTAATGCTTGTCCAATTTTATGAATTGAAATTTCATTCATCTATGTCACCTCTGGCTCAATAGTATAACTTGTTCCATATATTTCCTAGGGTAATTGCGCGACTTGTTGAAATAACGTCTTAACTCGTAGGAATTGCTGTCTGAAACGTTGTATTTCCCAAGAAAAAACTCTATTGCGAGCGTTCGGTTATTATTGTACCAAAAACAGCAACAGCGTGTTGCTTTAAATATTTACAGTTATCTGATATACTTCTTTTCGAAAGGTTGGTGAAGGACATGGAAGCGAAGGACATTATCCTTAATATTAGAAAAAAACATAACTTATCTCAGGATGAAATGGCTGAGAAGCTGTTTGTAACAAGACAGGCTGTTTCAAGATGGGAAAACGGTGAGACTGTGCCGAATATAGATACGCTTAAAATTATCTCAAAAACTTTCGGTATATCAATTAATACGCTATTAGGACAGCCACGCAACATGATTTGTCAGGTTTGCGGCTCTCCCCTGGATAATGAAGATAACCTTAGCCATGAGCCAGATGGTACGGTGAACGATAAATATTGCAAATGGTGCTATATTGATGGAGTTCATAAATATACGGATATAGAAGAAGTCATTGCCGATGTTGTCCCTCGTTGGAATTGGGGAACACCTGAGCAAATGTCAAACTGGCTGCGAAACAAACTTAAGACACTCGAATATTGGCAAAAGTGATATACACCCGCTGGAGAACCCAATCTGGCTTTTGTTTTTTGTTTCATTAAACATCTTAATATCTTTTGCAAAAAGCCCAAATGGAAAATGTAGGCCTGGATGAACTTCGCAAACAGATAGCCAATATGATAGCACTTCTGCAAGAGCAGCACACCAACATTACTGAAAAGAAGAGCAGCTTGCAGGCGGTTGATTGAAAAAGTCACTGTTTACGAAAAAGGTTTACAGTTGAATACAAACCCGCCGTATGGTGGATGTGGATGCATAACATAAAAATATGTAGGCACTCTACAAAGTTTAATTTCACATAGGGTGCCTTGCTTTGCTGTATTCAAATTTAAAGTAAATGGGTTTGACC
This sequence comes from Clostridiaceae bacterium, assembly GCA_012520855.1. GTDB lineage: Bacteria > Bacillota > Clostridia > DSM-8532 > DSM-8532 > DTU059. The sequence continues at coordinate 1,374 of JAAYNO010000039.1, forward strand.
CTAAAACAGAAGAGGCACATCAATTCTGCCATTTGAACCACACACATTGGCAATCCTCAAGTCATTTACCTCTTCAAAATGTTTTATAGTTTTGTGTCACTTAGATAATCCTGCTTTTTTGATTATATATGCGGCAGCCTCAGATACTGAAAAATCTGTTATGTCGATTTGGGGATAAGGTATATCATCAAAAGCTTTCCGTGATTCCTCAATAGCGCGCCGTTTCCGTTCAATGCTTCTATTGTCCATATCCATCCTTCTTATATTTTCTTCTTCGCTGCATACCAATAGGAACGGAATAAAATTGAAATTTCTCTCTGATACTGCCTTCATTACTTTTTCAAAAACCTCTTTCCGTCTCCCGTGAAAACCATATGAAAATATCACAGTTTCAATGACTGGACAATCCATATAATTGATTATTAAATCACTTATGTTTTTTGCTATTGTCGGAATGGGTTCATTGTTAAGAACAAACGGATTCATAAGTCGACAGGGATCAGAGTCAACATAAGCTGAATTAGGCAGCTTTCGTATGATTTCTTTACAGATTGTCGTTTTTCCGATGCCATTCGGTCCGCATATGAATAATAAATTTTTCATTTGGCACCTTCTTTCAGCTTTTTTCCAATATACTCTACACATTCGTCGATAAACTGCTCAATTTCCGCCTCCGTAGCCGCGTCCTTGCTTTGTTCTCCAATTTCCGAAATAATAAGATTACTAAAGATACCTTCAACCAACTTCTTAACTTGTCCAGTTATATAATAATCAAGCCAAAACTTATTATACTTGTTTGTGTACTTCATTGCATATTCTATTTCCATAAGTGGCTTGAAGTCTCTACAATCGGCAAGAAAGCTAATATCAACATTTCTCCATTTCTGCTTAATTGCCTTTATGATATCTTTGCTTTCATGTTTTAAAGGTGCGATTTTTTGCTTATGCCATAAGATATCCGTCAACAAGTGAATATAATATCCCCAATAAAAATCCTTATCTTCGGTGTAAAGAATGTCTGAAATATATTTTATATAAAACCCTTGAGCATCACAAGTTGTTTTATCGGCATTGGTACACCAATGCGATATGTCCGAAAGCATATCTGTATCCGGCGCAATACTTCCAGCAAAAAATAAACTTCTGTCAGTAATATTTAATTGGTCAGACACTCTTTCGGCAACACGCAGATGAGTAAGCCAAGTCGCCATAAGTCCATTGCACCACCTTCTCCATAGACAGCTCTATAATAATCCCTGAAAATGATTAATGAAAGTGTCCTCCAAGGTTTCCTGTGAACTGTCAATACAGATTTCTGGGTCTGTTTTCAAATATGCTCGTTGCTCATCAAACCACCTATCCACATATTCAGCCCCGGCAGTCCAGCACTCCCTGTCAATGTCTCTCTGAAGGCAGACATCTCTATCTGGTACTAGTACGCGAAATACCGGAGTTATTTGATACCTTTCCAATCCCTCATAATACCATCGTAGGATTTCCTGATTGATGACATAACCCACCACAACATCGTAACCTAAACCAAGAAGAACCAGCATGGTTCTTATCGTTTCTTTTTGATAATCCTGCACTGCAACACCTGGGATGAGCCTTGCATAATGATTCACCCTCTTACTAATGGCATCTCCATCAATAAAGATGTAATCAGATTTTCTTTCGATAAGTTGTCCTAATGCCGTTTTACCTGCACCGGCTGTTCCACTGATCAACAGAACTTTCCTACTCTCGGAAATGTTTTCTTCAACTTCATGCACTTCTATGGGATGTCCGCAGACAGAGCACTTTGGGTATATGATTTTGGATTTGTTCTTCATTGGCGATACAGCGTCGTCAATGAGTTTATGGCAGTGCAGTAAGTTGGAGCCACATTCGGGGCAATTCATATCTCAAACCTCCTTCGTCGCCACAAAAACTACGGCAAACTCTGTTTCAAACTGTTTTGTCAAAACAAGCCCTGCAGCTTCAATATACCCACAGATATCAGCTGGATTGTCGGGATATATTTTTATTTTCCGATTGCCCAAATCGATAATTTCACTATGATTTTTGTCAATAGAAAGCACGAATCTGCCAGAAGGTTTTAGGAGGCGTGAAATTTTATTTATAGCTTCCCCTTTATCTTTAATATGCATAAAGGTCAGTGACGAATAAACCACATCATAGGTTCTATCGAAAGGATAGCTCATAAAGTCACCGTGTATAATGCTGGTATTTTCATTCGCACGCAGATTCTCTTTCACACGTTCCACGGTTTTCGGTGAAATATCGATGCCACAAAACTTACGGCAGTTTGGTGCAACTTTCACAGCCAGTCTACCTGTTCCGACACCAATTTCAAGCACATCCTTGTCCATTGATAACTGCATTTCATCAATAAAAGCCTCTCCGTCCCATTTATCCATGTAAGCTTTTATCGGAGCGGGGTCATACACTGGGTCATTATTTTCATCGATAAGGGCATCGTAGTGGTGAGTTACATCATGCCTTTCTCCAAATCTTCGCCAATCATCTATGCTCCAGTTATAGTCAAATTCAAAGCTTGCAATCGTCTTACGCCATGTTTCATTTTGCATCGGAAACACACCGTCACCGATCTCTCTTGCATGTTGCCAAAATCGATTCATTGGGATATCTGAGCCCGTTTTAAGTACAGCTGCACGCAACTTACCCCAAAATTGAGCATGAGTGAAGCCGTTAAATTCAAGGATAGATTTAATAGTTTGCTCTATATCGTATTCGACACGGTGAAGCTGAATTTCCACAATATCTCCTGCGTCATTCATCAACGCATAGGGCGCGCGAATATCATAATCAGCGGGCATTCCGCAGCTTCCCGGGTTAAGCAATATTTTCCCTGCAACGCTGCCCAAATATTGCAAATGATTATGTCCAAAAAGGCAAACATCCCCAGGGTAGGCGGCAACCTCATCTGAATATTCTTCAGCAGCAT
>JAAYNO010000239.1 GCA_012520855.1 Clostridiaceae bacterium
ATATGGAAAAATATAAGGAGAGTACTCTTTCAGCGATACACAATATTTCCTCAGTATCACAGCAAATAGCCGCATCAACCGAGGAAGTATCTGCATCTACCCAGGAACAGTTAAGCGCGATCGAGGAACTAACAATGTACGCAAAACAGCTTGATGAAACGGCTAATAATCTCAATGAATCGATCAAGAGCTTTAAAATAGATTAAATAAGCTGATCATATTATAAAGAGGCTCATTAAATGAGCCTCTTTCTGTACTATTTTTGTGGGAAAAAACTATATATAGCAATAGGATTTTTTATTACAGATGTGTATTATGAAAAGGTTTCTTATTGCTATGCTGGCTTTGTCGTATTTTCCTTTTGACATCTCTTCACTGCCTGTCAAAAATGATCTTCAACCGGTTGAAATAACAGCACCGCAAATTCAGGAGGAAGTTCATCTTACAGAGGAAACCCCAATTATTGAACAAAATATCGAGACCATTGAGACCATCGAGACTATCGAGACCATCGAGACCATTGATGAAGTTCAAACAATTGATATTGTCATCTCCTTTACCGGAGATTGTACCATAGGCACTGATGAGAGCTATAGAGGATATACCTTTGATAAAGTTTACGATGAAGTGAAGGATTCCGGATATTTTTTTCAAAATAGTAAAAGCGTTTTTGAAGCGGATGATTACACGTTTATAAATCTGGAAGGAGTTTTTACCAGCGAAACTAAAAAGGCTGACAAAAAGTTTCGATATAAAGGCCCTCCGTCATACTGTGAAATATTGGTCAAGGGCGGTATTGATGGCTGCAACCTTGCCAACAACCATACTCATGACTATTTGCAGGCAGGCTTTGATCAAACAGTGGAGGTATTAAAAAACGCGGGGATAGATTATACATATATGGACAGTTATTTGATCAAAGAGATCAATGGCGCCAGGATTGGCTTTTTAAGCTATAAAGGCTGGTCTTCTGAGAAAAAATCCAATGAACTATTGGTAAGACATGTGAAGGAACTGCGGGAACAGGGCGTTGTTTTTATAATTGCTAATTATCACTGGGGTGATATGTACAGCTATATTCCAAATAACCAGCAAAAAAATATGGCGCATTTTGCGATAGATAACGGAGCGGATTTGGTCATAGGCCATCATCCGCACGTATTGCAGGGTATGGAGACCTATAAGGGGAAGAATATAGTATATAGCTTAGGGAATTTTTGCTATGGGGGAAAAATGAATCCCAGTGATAAGGATACGATCATATTTCAGCAAATCATCTCTTTTGATATATCAAAGAAAGAAATTGCAGGAACAGATTATAAAATTATTCCCGCAAGTATTTCGTCACGAACCGACAGGAACGATTTCCAGCCAACCATTGCTGCCGGTGAAGAAGCTGAGCGTATTATTAAGAAATTTGAATCGATCAGCATAGGATCAAAATAAATGTTTCGTCCACTTAATTGACATGGGAAGCAAATTTGGTACAATTAGTGGGTGGGCACTTTATATCAGAATAAGCGTAAAAACTTAAAAGTATCTATTAAGCCAGGCAGTTGATGGAGGTTTTTTATGAAGAATTACTATGAGTTGAATATTGCAGGGTTGACAAGGCGGCTTCCCCTTTGTCCTATAAATGAAGATCTATATATCGCAGCTTTTATATTGTTTGGTGATGTCGAACTTACTGTGGCCTGCGCCAGAGAACTATTGAAGAGGGCTCCGGAACACGATGTTATGATTACGGCCGAAAGTAAAGGTATTCCTTTGGTATATGAGATGACAAAGCAAGCCGGACGAAATAAATATCTGCTGGCAAGGAAGTCAGCTAAGCTATATATGAGAGATGTAGTCAGTGTAGAGGTCCAATCCATAACCACTGCAAAGCTCCAGGCTCTTTATATTGACAGGGACGATGCAGAGTATATGAAGGGCAAAAGGGTGCTTATTGTGGATGATGTAATAAGTACCGGTGAATCTGTCAAGGCTGTTGAAAAATTGGTACAGGATTCAGGAGGAATCGTAGCCGGGCGGATGACAGTACTTGCTGAAGGGGACGCAATTAAGCGGGATGATATTATTTATTTGGAACATCTGCCGCTTTTCAACAAATGTGGCGAAGCCATATGAATAACGTCATATAGTCCTGCATCAGGCTTATGAACATAATAGCAGTAAAGGAATACTCACCTCGAAAGATGGAAATAATCACTTTCTGAGGTGATTTTTTTGTTTAAGAAGGACACAGGCCCTATAGATATACAAGAATTGAAAAACAGGTTTACAGACTGTCCGGATATTGACATGAAGCAGGTTCATATTGAAGAAAAACATGAAGCCTATTTCATATATATAGTTGATCAGGTCGATAAGGATATCGTGCAGAGAGATTTTATGAAATCAATTCTGAATATGAGCCTGGAGCACTTGTCGGACAAAATGTATGTTAATAACATACCATGCTGTGAAATAAAATTTCTTTATGATACCGAAGAAGTGATAAATGATATTATGTTAGGCAGCATGCTTTTTGTTTCAGATAAACTTCCTTATGGCATTTCTTATAAAAATATAAAACTGGAAAAAAGGAATGTCGAGGAACCTATCACCGAAAAAAACATGCGTGGTCCTCACGAGGGCTTTATCGAGATTCTGGACGCCAATCTCTCTATCTTAAGAAGAAAGATACACAATGACAAGCTGAAATTTAAGCTTCTCACAGTTGGCAGCACCACCCGTCAGAAAATCGCGATCGTATATATCGACGGGATAACAAATTATGATCTTGTTAATGTCCTGTATGAAAAAATAAGCAATGTAAAACTTGACGGCTCCTTAACAATAGGATATGTTGAAGAGTGTATATCATCTCATCCCAACTCCTTGTTTCCTCAGTTTTTGACGACTGAAAGGCCGGATAAGGCAACCAGCGCGCTATTGGAAGGAAAAATCGTTATAATACAGGAAGGAACTCCGGTTGTTCTTATTGCGCCGGTCACATTTATCTCGTTTTTTCAGGCGGTTGACGATTACAGCACATTATGGGTTCAAGGGAGTTTTCTTCGCTTTGTCAGAATATTCGGATCGCTTGTTATAGCAATATTTCTTCCGGCATTTTATATAGCGATAACCTCATATCATTATCATGCGGTTCCGCTGACACTCCTTATTACATTGGCTGAATCCAGATCCAAAGTTCCGTTTCCTCCTATAATAGAAGTTTTGATTCTGGAGTTCACAGTTGAGTTGATAAGGGAAGCGGCTATCAGGCTGCCTACTTATCTGGGGACGGCAATCAGCTTGTTTGCAGGGTTGATAATTGGTCAGGCGGCTGTTCAGGCTGGTATTGTAAGCGGTCTTGTAATCGTGATCGTTGGGGCTACGGCTATTGCTTCATATGTTATCCCATCTCATGATATGGCATTGGCCATAAGGATCCTTCGCTTTGTTTTTATTATTGTTTCAGCATTATTTGGGATGATAGGAATTGTTGCATGTACGAGTTTTACGGTTGCCCATCTTATCAGTATCGATTCATTAGGCCAGCCATATTTCTCGCCATTTTCACCCTTGGCGAAAGACGACTTGAAGGATACATTCTTTAGGTTCCCGCTTAAATATATGAAAAAAAGACCTGAAACAAGCAAGACGCAAGATGATTTCAGGGGTGATAATGATTGAACGGAAAACATGCGGTAACTTC
>JAAYNO010000040.1 GCA_012520855.1 Clostridiaceae bacterium
AATGAAAGTAAATATGTGCGTGAGCTTATCATTCATGGAGGGGTGGACGCAACGCACGCAGAGGACAGAAGGAACCTTATCAGGCAGGTTAGCGGAATTGCCACCAATATCAATCAGATGGCAAAGCACTGTAATGAAATCGGATGGTTTGGGAGTACGGATGCACGCAGGATGAAAGAGGCTTTGGATGCAGTTTTGGAGCTTCTTAAGGAACTGATAGAAAGGTGGAGATAGGTTTGGCAATTACAAAGATTATGTATATGAAGGCAGGAAAGGCGGGGAATGTGGCGGCACACTTAAAGCATTCTCTTGAATATATCTGCAATGAGGCGAAGACGGAGAACGGAAGTCTGGTGGGCGGTATAAACTGCCTGCCGGATTATGCCTACGAGCAGATGATAGGCACGAAGGAAATGTTTGGGCAAACTGGTGGCAGGCAGGGGTATCACTTTATCATATCCTTAAAGCCGGGGGAAGGAACAGCAGAGCAGATGTATGATATAGCACAAAGGTTTGCCGAGGAGTTCTTAGGTGGTGAGTATGAAGCGGTATTTGCTGTCCATACGGATAAGGATCATCTGCATTCACATCTTGTGTTTAACAGTGTGAATATGATTAACGGCAGGAAGTACGACTACAGAAAGGGGGACTGGAAAGACCTGATACAGCCTATTACCAACAGGCTGTGCGAGGAATACGGATTATCCATAGTGGCTGCGGAATACAGTAAAGACCCTGTAAATATGAACCGTAAGCAGTGGGAGAAGGAGCAGAGCTGGAAGGATTTCATAACGGGAGATATGCAGTATTGCAGGAATAAGGCGGAAAGCTTTGAGGAATTTGTCTTTCTTATGGAAAAGCTTGGCTACGAGGTAAAAGTAGGTGCCCATATTTCTGTAAAAGCAGATGGCATGAGGCGAAGCAAAAGACTGGATACGCTGGAGGAAGAGTTTTCGGTACAGAATTTGCAGGAGTATTATGAACAGCCACGCACTTACAAGTATGTGGCACCACCGGTATATCAGCCGGGATATGCTCTTATAAAGAAGCCAAAGAATGCATTTCAGCAGAGGTATTATGGGAAACTGTACCGGATGTGCGTGGTGCAGAAGTACCGTTTTCAGTATAAGTACACAAGGTATCAGCAGGACCTTATCCGCATGAAGGAGTTGCAGGAGGAGTATCTTTTTCTCAACCGTACCGGTATAAACGGATGGAATGATGTGTTTGATGCAAAGCGGGTGGCAGAAAGAAAGATAGCTGAGATTGATGCAAAAAAGAAGGAGCTTTACAACGAGCATGCCCGTCATAAGTACCAGTATGAAAAGGATGGGGATGCTACTGTTTATCTGTATCACGAAGCACACTACAGGGAACAGCTGGCAGGACTTAAGGAAAAACGCAAGGAAGCCAAAAGTGAGCTTGGAACCATTAACCGTTGCCTGAAGGAAAGTACCTACGCCCATTTAGAGATACCGGATGATGTGGATATAGAGAACCTTTATGAAGTGGATGTGCCGGAGTTTGAGAGTGAAACAATTTCTTATCCTGAATATGAAGCCTATGAGGAGAAAACGGTTGAAATAGAAAAAAATGTTTATGAACCAGAGGAGAGGATGGAGCCATTTACGGAACCAACAGTATCTTCTATAACAGAAACGATAACGGAGCCGGTATCAGAAGTGATTCCAATATCCGAAGCTTTTTCGGAGGATACAGAGGAACTTACGGAACAGGTTGCTGAGGAAACCGTGGAAGAAATGTATCGTCCGGTAAATGAGCCGGAGATGACAAAGGAACGATATGAAGCCCTGACGGATAAGGAAAAGGTTGAGTGGCTTGGTCTGGCAGATTGTGATTTACAGGAGGCGATTGCAAGGTTTGGTGAGAAGACTCGTGTAATCGGAATTGTCTACAAATACGGTGACAATATGCTGGATGAATTTATGAGACTGGAGTCTGTAGTTGCACAGATGAGGAAAGAAGAGATTTCGGCGGAGAAGGAACAGGAGAGGAAGATAGAGCCAAAGAAAAGAAGTTTATAACTGGTAAAGCTGATATGTGACGGTGCATAGCTATTATGAAAAAGTACAATTATGTTATACGCCAATATATAAATTCGGAATAAGGATTTCATTTATAAATTTTAAGATGAGTTAGCGTAAAATTTTTGTAGGAAAATTAAATATAAAATAAGAGA
>JAAYNO010000240.1 GCA_012520855.1 Clostridiaceae bacterium
CGAAGAATCTTATTAGCTGATTATGCGGGTTTTAAGATTCTTCATTCCGCTTCGCTCCATTTAAGAATGATAAAACCCGGACTTTTCAGTAATTTCGAACCGTCCCTGTGAAAATTAAACCTCTAATAGATATCAGCTATACATCTATTAGAGGTTCTCTTATTGAAGGATCTTAATTCCATCATACATAACAGCAGTTAATTTATTAAGATTCTTCTGCTGAGCCTCAATATGCCCAATATAATAATTTTCGGACAATCTCTTCCGTATTATGACTGTATCGGCTTGATTATGTCCTTGATAGCCCATTTCTTTATGGTTACTTTGGTGCGTTCAATGCTTGTCTCAAATGTTATCTCATCATCTTTTATATTTACTATTTTACCGGCCATTCCGCCAATGGTGACGATTTGATCGCCAACAATGGCACTTGACAATAATTCTCTATGCTTTTTCTCTTTTCTCTTCTGAGGAACAATCATAATAACATACATCAAAGCTAATGGTATTAGTAAAAACAGCATTGAAAGCCAATTTCCTGCACCCAATTCTGCACCTGAAGCATTTGGATCAACAGTACCTGCTTCGGCGGCAAAAGACAAAAAATTAGATAAAAATTCCATACAAACCCTCCATAATATTTATGCCTAATCGTTTTGCATAATATATCAATCAATATTATACCATGTTATTATATAGCATTTTCTAAAGGTTAGCAATTAAAAATCATGAATCCTTGTATCCAAGCTTTTCAAAAGCTTCCTTCCTGAAATCAAGAAGTCTGTCATTTTTTATTGCTTCCCTTACATCAGCCATGAGCTTTATCAAAAACCTTAAATTATGCCATGTGGCAAGCCGGAGACCCAATAGCTCACCGCATTTAAACAGATGCCTTATATAGCCTCTGGTAAAGTTTTTGCAGGCATAGCAATCGCAATTTTCATCCATCGGTGAAAAATCTCTTGCATATTTGGCATCCCTTATTATGACCCTGCCCTTTGATGTAAAGATCGTACCGTTACGTCCTATTCTTGTAGGAAGTACGCAATCAAACATATCTATACCCCGGATCACTCCGTCTATCAGATAATCCGGACTCCCCACTCCCATAAGGTATCTGGGCTTGTCCTCAGGAAGGTGCGGAACAGTCACTTCCAACATTTCATTCATAATGCTTCCGGGCTCGCCAACACTTAAGCCGCCTATTGCATAGCCCGGAAAGTCAAGGTCGGTTATCTGTTTTGCGCTCTCTATCCGGAGGTCTTTATAGGTGCTTCCCTGAACAATGCCGAACAGGGCTTGCTCGTCTGGCCTTTTATGGGCTTCCTTACATCTTTTTGCCCATCTTGTGGTCATATCCATGGAACGCTTTGCGTAATCATAATCACACGGATATGGAGCACATTCGTCGAAGCACATTATAATATCAGCCCCAAGAGCATTCTGTACCTCAATGGATATCTCAGGGGACATAAACTTCTTTGAGCCATCAATATGCGAACGGAAGGTTACACCTTCCTCCTTTATATCACGGAGGTCACTGAGTGAGAACACCTGAAAACCACCACTGTCGGTCAGAATAGACCGATCCCAGTTCATAAATCTATGTAGACCTCCCGCTTCTCTGACAAGCTCATGACCCGGTCTTAAAAAAAGGTGGTAGGTATTGCTTAAGATAATGTTTGCCTCCAGCTCCTTAAGTTCATCCGGAGACATTCCCTTGACTGTTGCCTGGGTGCCTACAGGCATAAAAACTGGGGTTTCAAAGCTGCCATGCGGGGTGTGGACCCTCCCCAGTCTCGCTCCTGATTGTTTACATGTTTTAATATGTTCGTATCTTACTGCGGGCATATCTTTCCTCACTATCGTTAAGTTTTTATTTCTATACTTATAGTATTTTTAACCACCATATCATATTTAATCAAAATCCAGCCTTAAATGCTGCAATACCAGCCTCATGGGCGGCTATAAGCCTGTCACACATTATATCCCATTCTTTGTCAAGCCATAATAGTCCGGGATGCTTCATATACCAGTCGATAGTCTTTTTTATTCCTTCTCTTGCTGGTGTTGTCGCTTTAAAATCAGGAACCAGTCCCTTGATCTTGGAGTTATCGAAGTAAACACTGCCGATTTTATCACCCACCAATTCATCATGAAGCTTAGGTACGCAGGCTGTAATAAAATCAGTTGATATATGGACGATATCTGGTTTTACGCCAACTGCCCTGCCGATGAGATTGGTTATCTGATCCCAGGTAAGAGCCTCGTCGGATGTAATTTGAAATGCCTCGCCGATTGCTTCCGGGTGTCCCATGATCCCCACGAAAGCTTTGGCAAAATCTGAATTATGAGTCAAGACCCATAAGGATGTACCGTCGCCGGGCACTATAATTTTCTTCCCTCTCTTCATACGTTCAACAACGCTCCATCTGCTTTTATGGCTGTTGATGACGCATGGTATCAAGGTGTCGCCGTATGTATGAGATGGACGTACAACAGTGACCGGAAAACCATTATTTCTGTATTCATCAAAGAGCAGTTCCTCGCATGCTATTTTATTGCGGGAGTATTCCCAGAAAGGATTGGACAGCGGTGTTTTTTCTGTTATTATGAAATGCTCCGCAGGTTTTTGATATGCCGATGCTGAGCTTATAAATATATACTGTTTGGTTTTATCTCTGAACAGCCTTAAATCGGTCTCAATATGCTCGGGTGTAAACGCGATCCAGTTGACAACCACGTCAAAGGAATAGCTTTTTAATAATTCTTTGGCATCATCTTCCCTGCGTATATCCCCCTTGATTATTTTAGCTCCTTCAGGAACAAACTCTTTTTGATTGTTCCTGTTGAATAAATAAAGATCGATTCCTTTTTCCAGAGCCAGTTTAGACACAGCACTGCTGATAATTCCTGTTCCACCGATAAAAAGAACTTTCATTTTGACCTCCATGGGCAGATCTGATTAAACTTTATTCAATTATACACTTGTATTATTTTTTTGCAAAGCTGCAATGTACAGCGATGTATCCACATTACTCAAAATGAGTAATAAGGACCGTCCCCGATACTCA
>JAAYNO010000241.1 GCA_012520855.1 Clostridiaceae bacterium
CCTTTTGGTAACTTTAATGAGTAACGGGGCCTATCCCCAAAACTCATATATCAGTAGCGAGTAATGGGGACACACCGCTGCTCTGCAGGGTCTAGCTTGCCACGTTATGCCCCCACTACTCACTGCGACGCATTAATAAATTTATGCGGTTCAAGTAAAAAAGCAAGAGGTTGCCCCTTTGCCTGGAATTACATCTATTTAATTATACCTTCACGTTCTTGCCTACAATCAGAGGCCATTCGGAATCGCCAAACAGCGTCTTTCCGTCGGAAATCGTAACGCCCTTGTCCAGGACACAATAGCGAAGATTTACATTCTGGCCGACCACCGTTCCCTGCATAACAAGGCTATCTTTTATTACAGCGCCCTTCATGACCCTGACACCCCTGAACAGTACGCTGTTTTCAACAGTACCTTCAATTATACAGCCATCGGCGACGATTGAATTGCGAACATTTGCTTCCTCGTTGTATTTAGCCGGAGGCTCATCCTTTACCTTTGTATAGATTTTTCTGCGATTCATAAGAAGCTCTTGTCTGACCTTGGGATTCAACAGTTCCATATTAGTTCTGTAGTAAAGCTGAATATTGCTTAAGGGTCTCCAATAACCGTTGAAAATATAAGCATAGATCTTAAGATCATTTGTTTGCCGCACAATTATATCGTGAACAAACTCGGTCAAGCCTTTTGCGGCACTTTCCTGCAACAGGTTTATCAAGAAGGCCCTGCGTGTGATATATACTCCCATTGACCCCATAATACTCTTGGGATTGAGTGGTTTTTCCATAAAGTCGATGATTCGGTTTTCACTATTGACCTGTATCATTCCGAGCAGTTTTTGCTCCTCATAGGGTATATCGCTCATATTTCTGCAGGCAATAGTAATATCGGCTCTGGTTTGGATATGCTGTTCCAGCATTGCTTCAAAATCCATATTATAAATTGCATAACCTTGTCCTATGACTACAAACTCTTCATCACTTCTTTGGAGGAAGGTTATGTTATTATACATGGCATCGGCGGTGCCTTTATACCAACCGGTCCCATATTCGGAAAGGTAGGGCGGAAAAATGAACAAGCCCTCATTCTTTCTGTCCAGATCCCATTCTTTTCCAGAACCTAAATGATCCATGAGGGACCTTATGTTATACTGTGTTAAAACTCCAATATTAGTGATACCCGAATTGACCATATTTGAAAGGGTAAAATCTATAACCCGGTATTTACCGCCTATAGGAACAGCAGCAATAGATCTTTCAAATGATAGCTCCTTAAGACGATTGTTTTTGCCGCCGGTCAGAATTATTCCCATTGTAGATTTCATTATTCTAATCCTTCCTTTCTTAGGAATTGCGTCGCAGCCTCTTGGGCTGCTTTTTTGCTTTTGTGCCCGTAAGGCGTTATACTCCTTTTATGACGTATCCCCCCGAAGGAATAAAATTGGTTTCAAAATCGTGAGGAGTAATATAATTATCGATCACAACATTTTTCCCTAATACAGTATTATTGGGGATAACAGTGTTGGAACCTATAACGTTGATCTTTGAATCGTACACTTTTGGATTGAAAGCATTTTCAGCGAATTCACCAATTCCGCTTTTTACATTATTTCCTATGACACTGGTTTCACCAATAATGGAACAGTATATTTCAGTATTAGCACCTACAAGGGTGTCGGACATAATGATCGAATCCTCTATGACCGTACCTGCATTTATGGTGACTCCGGGAAATATTACCGAACGTCTTACTGTACCGTAGATCATGCATCCTTCAGCGATAATCGATTTCTCTACATGACCTGTATCTCCGATGTAGTGAGCAGGATAAATAGGATTCGGAGAATAGATCTTCCAGTTGGGATCGAAAAGATTAAAGTCTGGGATAAGCTCTGTTAAATTCATATTAGATTCGTAGTATGCCTGTATTGTTCCAACATCACGCCAATAACCATTGAAATTGTAGGCAAACATATTTTTATCATCGGCCAGCATCGAAGGGATGATATCTTTGCCAAAATCATGGTGCGTAGTACTCTTCTGATGATCATTAATAAGATATTCTCTTAAAACGTCCCAGTTAAAAATATATATACCCATAGATGCCAAAGTGCTTTTTGGGTTTTCCGGTTTTTCTTCAAATTCATAAATTCTGCCGTCGTCATCGGTGTTCATTATCCCATATCTGCTTGCTTCTTTAAGAGGAACATCTATGACTGAAATGGTAGCGTCTGCTTTTTGTTGCTTATGATAATCAAGCATTTTCGAATAATCCATTTTATAGATATGATCTCCGGAGAGTATGATAACATACTTAGCAGACATTTCATCGACATAATGAATATTCTGATATACGGCATCAGCGGTTCCGGAGTACCATTCACCCTTCTCGGTTTTCATATAGGGAGCGAGAATAGTCACCCCGCCGTTTATGCGGTCCAAATCCCATGGCTTTCCTATTCCGATATGTGAATTGAGTTTTAAGGGCTGATATTGTGTAAGTACTCCTACTGTGTCTATTCCTGAATTGATGCAATTACTTAAAGTAAAGTCAATGATGCGATACTTTCCGCCATATAGAACTGCAGGCTTGGCCAGGTTTTGAGTCAGTACGCCAAGACGACTTCCTTGTCCGCCAGCGAGAAGCAGCGCAACAATTTCTTTTCGCGTCATAGCTTTTCCTCCTTAGTTAGAATTGTGTTTATTTATTATATACCCCTTTAGACATAATAAAACAGAGACCAAAAAATAAAATATTGAAATTGTTATGAAGAATGGATATAATAGTGATGAAGGTCAAGGAAGGTCAAACTTTGCTTCGGGAGGTGTGCAAATGAAATATCGTGACTATTACGAGGTTTTAGGCGTGAAAAAAGATGCCAGTCAGGAGCAGATCAAAAAAGCTTACCGCAAGCTTGCCAAGCAATACCATCCTGATGCTAACCCGGGAAATAAAAAAGCAGAGGAAAAATTCAAGGAAATAAATGAAGCATACGAAGTACTGGGAGATGAAGAGAAGCGCAAAAAATACGATAGATTCGGCAGCGAATTCAATTTTACCAACGGTTATGACTTTGATCCTTCCCAATTCGGGTTTGGCAGTGGAAATGTGCGGTATGAATATAGGACCGGCGGCTCAGGAACAGGCGGTTTCAGTGACTTTTTCAACTTGTTCTTTGGAGAAGGCGGTGGTATCAATATAGATGACCTTTTCTCAGACAGAGGAACAAGGAGAAGCTGGGGATTCCGTCAAAACCTGAGAGGAGAAGATAAAGAAGCCGAAATCAAGATTTCAGTCGCCGATGGATTACTCGGCGCAGAAAAACATATAACCCTGGAAAGCCCTAATGGCAGAAAGACAATATCGGTAAAGATACCGAAAGGCATTCAGCCCGGAGGAAAGATACGGCTGGCTAATCAGGGCGGGAAAGGCATCAATGGAGGAGCAGACGGGGATCTTTATCTTATTGTAAAGTTTAAAGAGGATGAGTACACCTTAAAAGGCTCTGATTTATATAAAAAAATAGAGGTAACCCCCTGGATGGCTGCATTAGGAGGGGAGGCAAAGGTCTCTCTGCCCGATGCCCGGATAATTGTCAAGATCCCTCAGGGAATAAGAACAGGAGATAACATCCGTATTCCAGGCAAAGGCTATTATAACTCTATAGGCAAAAGAGGAGATCTGTTCATTCAGGTTCAGATAAATAATCCCGGGTGTCTCACGCAAAGGCAAAGGGAACTTTACCAGGAATTAAAGAATTTAGACAATTAAAGATAAAATGATTCGAGGTGATATATAATGAATCTGGAAAAATTTACAGAAAAGGCTCAGGAAGCCATTGTTAATGCACGACAGTGGGCAATCAGGCTGGATCAGCAGCAAGTGGATGGAGAGCATTTAGCACTGGCACTGGTAGAACAGGAGGAAGGTTTGATACCCAGGCTCTTGTGGGTGCTTGGCGTCAATCCTGATGATATAGCCGCAGAACTTAAAAAAGAGCTGGAGCGCCTGCCGAAGGTTTATGGCAGTGCCGCTTCCAGCGTATATGCCACACGGCGCTTTAATCAGATTCTTTTGACTGCTGAAGACAGAGCAAAAAAGCTTAAGGATGAGTATGTGAGCGTCGAGCACATTTTTTTGTCTATGCTGAAGGAAAACAGAACCTTTACATCTGATCTGTTAGAAGGTTTTGGAGTTACCGAAGACGCATTTCTTGATGCTATGACCAAGATAAGGGGCAATCAGAGAGTGACAAACCAAAACCCCGAAATGAATTTCATGGCACTGGAAAAATACGGTTGTGACCTGGTCGAACTGGCAAGAAAGGGAAAGCTTGACCCCGTTATTGGCAGAGACTCTGAAATTCGCCGTGTCATAAGGATATTGTCAAGAAGGACAAAGAATAATCCGGTATTGATAGGTGAGCCGGGCGTTGGTAAAACTGCTATTGTTGAAGGGCTTGCTCAGCGGATTTTAAAGGGTGATGTGCCGGACAGCCTGAAAAATAAAACCTTGTATTCTCTTGATATGGGATCTTTGATCGCCGGAGCGAAATTCAGGGGCGAATTCGAAGAAAGGCTGAAGGCTGTGATGAAAGAGGTGGAAGCCTCCAAGGGACAGATCATTCTTTTTATCGATGAGCTTCACAATATAGTAGGAGCAGGTAAAGCTGAAGGTGCCATGGATGCGGGCAATATACTCAAGCCTATGCTGGCTCGGGGTGAACTGCGCTGTATTGGAGCAACAACACTGGATGAATACAGAGAGCATATTGAAAAGGATGCAGCTCTGGAAAGACGCTTCCAGACAGTACTGGTCGATCAGCCGTCAGTAGAGGATACGATTTCCATACTGAGAGGATTGAAGGAACGTTTTGAAATACATCACGGTGTACGCATCACGGACGGAGCCTTAGTGGCATGTGCGGTCCTTTCGAACCGTTACATAACAGATCGTTTCCTGCCCGACAAGGCAATAGACCTCATGGACGAAGCAGCGGCAATGCTCAGGACTGAGATCGACAGTATGCCCGCTGAGCTGGATGAAATATTGCGCAGGGTCATGCAGCTTGAAATTGAACAGCAGGCACTCAGAAAGGAAAACGACAAGGCATCAAAGGAACGTTTGGTAGCCATTGAAGCTGAGATAGCGGAGCTCAAGGATAAGGCCAATGGGATGAAGGCCCAATGGGAACTTGAAAAGAAGTATATAAAACGCGAGAAGGAAATAAAGGAAGAGATAGAAAATGTGAAGCTTCAGATTGAACAGGCAGAACGGAGCTATGATCTTGAAAGCCTTGCAAAGCTTAAGCATGGAAAGCTTCCAGAGCTGGAAAACGTACTAATGGCTGAAAAACAGCGCCAATCAAATTTGTCGGGGAGATTGCTAAAGGAAGAGGTCACTGAAGATGAAATCACAGAAATAATTTCCAAATGGACAGGCATACCTGTAACAAAGCTTATGGAGGAAGAAAAAAAGAAGCTTTTAAATCTTGAGCATGAGCTTCACAAAAGAGTCATTGGCCAAAACGAAGCTGTTACAGCAGTTTCTGATGCTGTTCTTCGTGCAAGAGCAGGACTTAAGGACAACAAACGCCCCATTGGATCATTTATTTTTCTGGGACCTACCGGAGTTGGCAAAACCGAACTGGCAAAAGCTTTATCGGAGGCTCTGTTTGATACCGAGGAAA
This sequence comes from Clostridiaceae bacterium, assembly GCA_012520855.1. Classification (GTDB taxonomy): domain Bacteria; phylum Bacillota; class Clostridia; order DSM-8532; family DSM-8532; genus DTU059. Next base: position 5,690 of record JAAYNO010000241.1, read on the forward strand.
ACATGGTTCGTATCGATATGAGTGAATACATGGAGAAGCACTCTGTAGCAAGACTGATAGGGGCACCTCCCGGATATGTGGGTTATGAAGAGGGAGGCCAGTTGACAGAGGCGGTAAGAAGAAAGCCGTATAGTGTTATTCTCTTTGATGAGATCGAAAAAGCCCATCCTGATGTATTCAATATTTTACTTCAGATTTTAGATGATGGAAGACTTACTGACAGCCAGGGCAGGAATGTTAATTTTAAGAATACGGTTATAATCATGACATCAAACATCGGGAGCCGTTACCTTCTTGACAACATTGGCGAAGACGGTGAGCTTGACGAGGCAACCAGAAATAAAGTGATGAGCGAGCTCAAGTACGGTTTTAAGCCGGAATTTCTTAACCGCGTTGACGATATTGTTCTTTTTAAACCGCTGACCCGTGCTGAGGTCAAAGAAATAGTCAAACTGGTCATTAATACTGTTTCGGACAGATTGGCTGAAAAGGAAATGAAATTAGAAATATCCGGCAGTGCTCTGGACTACATAGTCCAAAACGGGTGGAATCCGGAATATGGAGCAAGGCCAGTGAAACGTTTTATCCAAAAAGAAATTGAAACCGAGCTTGGAAGACTATTGATCAAGGGATCGCTAAGTGAGGGGGATACCGCGCTGGTCGATTCTGACGGTAAAAGCCTCTTTATCGGTAAAAGCCAGTAATGATCAGAAATCAGGTTCGAGGATAAATAAAAAGGAGAGCTTATGCTCTCCTAAAATTCATATTCTTTGTACTCTGTTGTTTCTCTGCATTTTTCTTGCTCTTCTGCATTCAGGACATCTCTGAGGTTCATTTTCAAATCCCTTTTCCTTATAGAAAGCTTGCTCGCCTTCTGTGAAAATGAAGTCAACTCCGCAATCCTTACAATTCAGTGTCTTGTCTCCCATGGTTATAATATCCTCCTTAAAAATTCTGGATTATACTTTTTTTTGAACGTGACCCTTAATCCAGAATTCCAGGAGAGGGTAGTACAATAAAAGCAGTATTAATCCACTAGGTTTATAAAAAAACTTCAAGTGTAGTATAACATTTATAACAAAAAAAACAAGAGGTTTATCGGAATTTTTATGAATTATTTTGAATTCCTCATTTGAAAAAGTAAATTCCACCCCCTTTAAGCGGAAAAATTAATTAGTTTATACAATTATTGGCCCTACAACTGATTGCAGATAGCTGCCAAAGTTTTTGCAAAAAAATACCATGGTTATATTTCATAGTATTTTTTGCTATAACTTAATCCTGATAAGACTATCACTAAATGAAACAAAGTGGTACAATTATTTTAAATTCGATAATAATACCTTGCGCAGGGGGGATATTAATGCTAAAAAATGAAATGGGCCCAAGTACTGCTTTTGCAGAGCCTGAAAGTTTAGTGAAACTTGCGGTTGAAGCAAAAGAAAAGGCTTATGTTCCCTATTCGGGTTTCCATGTAGGAGCCGCCCTGTATGCCGACAACGGAAAGGTCTATACAGGCTGCAATGTGGAAAATGCTTCATACGGAGCCGCAATATGCGCCGAAAGAACGGCTGTTGTCAAGGCAATATCAGACGGGGCAAAAAAGATATTGGCCATAGCGGTTTCCAGCGACAGTAATAACCCGACAATGCCCTGCGGTATTTGCAGACAGGTTATAAGCGAATTTTGCTCTCCTGATATGCCGCTTTATTTAAGTAATCGCAGCGGTGAATATAAAGTTTATCACTTTGCAGAGATGTTGCCCTACTCTTTTAAACAAAGCGATATGGAG
>JAAYNO010000267.1 GCA_012520855.1 Clostridiaceae bacterium
CACGAAGAGGACTAAAAATACCTGCTTTTTTTCTCCATCCTTGCCGATAGGAAGATAAGGCCCATACTTGATGTCAGAATGCCATAGCTTGTTGCGATAGCGCTGTTGGTACCTACGAGCGGCTACACCTGTTGAGGTATACATTTTCATCTGTCTTGAACTGTATCCCCGGTTTGCCAATTGCTCCTGCAGTGTGCTGCGCTTTATCCGGCCTGGCTCTACAATCCCTTCCCACTCCAGGATGTCTATCAGCTGTGATACACTGCGGCTTGGGACTTGCCTGCGCAGAAGAATAGCCTGCTCCAATACATGGGATGGTATGGCATCTTCCGTTTTTCTTTGTCCCCTTCCTTTAGGCTTTAAACCGTCAAATCCTGCTTCCCGGTATTGTGCCACGTACCTTCGAAGAGTACGCTCTGATATACCGGTTTGCTCACAGATACGAGCTTTGATTTCTCTGCCCTTTGCAGGATCCAGGCCATCGGCCAGCAGTGGTGATATCAGTTCCATCCGCTGCTGTGCTATGTCTTCTGCTTTTCTCTGATCTCTCATGTTGAATACCCCCTTTGATTGGATTCAACACGAGTGTACATTATGCACATTCGGACAGGAATGCAGAACGGGTCTGTACCCATAAATTCCAATTTACAAGCGGACGGACAATTCGTGCCAGCCAGCCCCGAGCATCTCCTACGTAATGCCATATCCTATGGAGAACGGATTTTGGCCTTGAAGCTTCTTCAGTTTCTTTTCTCAGCTGTACTGCTATGGATTGCAAACAACCTGCAAAATACTCTCTTAAAGCGTTAAACCACCTTTTCCACTGGTGAAGTGTAGATTCATCACAGGCTATTGCCAGCGTGGTGCTGCTTTTTTTCGCAACAACAGCCTCTATACATTCACTTTTGTACCGTTTGTATGGAACTAGGATATCCGGTAATTCGTGATGTATCTTGTTACACTCCATGCAGCGCAGCCTGCGGATTATTAGTATCACCTGCGAGGCATCTTCCTGCAGGTACTTCCTAGGCCTGCTTCCGACAACCTTCATACTGTTACTCCTGCAGCAGGGACATAGAAACTGCTCCAAACTTCTTACATAAAAACTTTTTCTTCTGCCTTTTCTTGCAGCTCATATTTTGATATAATGATCATAGTCTTTGGGGGCGTCCTTGGTGTTACTGCTGTTACAGTATCACATTAGACAGGGACGCCTTTTCTTTCTTTAAAATATACACAGCCATTATATACCAGCAGCATATGGACAGGCAACTCCATCAGTTTTTGGATAATTTAATTCAGCGTAAACATTATACAAAGCTAACACCTCATTTAGAATAACTATCTATTATATATAAGCACATAATCTATAGTATGAAGAGATACGGATTTATGTGATTTTTGGCAGTAAAAAGCTATGTTTATCTTTTGACCTGATAAAATGAAAAATGCCTCAAGTTCTCAATAAAGAACTTGAAGCATCTAAAATTATCATTTATATAGTAAAGGTATTTGTGATTATCAAGTAATTCTTAACTTAAAAATAGGTGATCGACATAATCATATACGCATTTCTTATTGCAGAGCAGCCTTTAATTTCTCTAAGCCTATCTGCAGCCTTTCCATAGCCTCTTCTTTACTCAACAATCCCAGAATTTCTACAGCGCCACCGGGAGTTACCAGCTTGCCGGAAGCTGCTATCCGCACAGGCCAAAATACCAGACTGTTTTTCACTCCCAACTCACTTATCAAGTCAGAAAGCGTTTGTTTTATAGCCTCTTCTGTCCAATCCTCTAACTTCTTTAATACATCAATGGCTCTGCCGAGATTCTCATATGAGTTTTCCAGGGTTGTCTTGCTTTTTTTATGGACAAACAAGTCCGCACTATATTCCAGCCGTTCAGTCAAGAAGTCCAATGTAGCAGGTATTTCACTCAATACCTCAGTGCGATTTTTTACCAATGAG
>JAAYNO010000242.1 GCA_012520855.1 Clostridiaceae bacterium
ACATGCAGTCATTGGGTTGGAATGTATTTGAAATGTGCGGCGGTGGGATAGCTCATCACATTACCGATGTTAAATTTCAGATAAAGGCAAAGCGAAATATCTTTTGCTTCAAAGACGGATGCAGTCTGGTGAAGCTCTCGCCTCATGGCGAAATAGATATGTATTATCTTGATTTTGATCATAGCAGACAAACAAAACTTGATTTTATCGAGTTTTTATTTAACAACCGTAATGCTGAATCTTTTCTATATGCCAGAAACGAGAATATCTCACTACCTATAAAAAAAGCGATATTAACCCGGGACGGAATTCCCTACCTTGCCCCGGAACTGGTTTTACTTTATAAATCCACTGATCCGGACCGCGAAGACTATCAGTTAGACTATGATTCCGTGAAGGCTGAAATGAGTGTCGAGCAAAGAGATTGGTTACAGGTTTCTCTGAAAACAATGAATCCGTCAGGTCATAAATGGCTGGAGAAAAATGCTCCACACAAAGACGGCTTTTGGTCAGCCGTTGATACGGTGATTGCCCAATCAGAAATCGTCATTGACCGTCCGAAAGGAACAAAGCACCCAAGGTTTGATTTCATCTATCCTTTAGATTATGGCTATTTGAAAAATACCACTTCACCTGATGGCGGTGGAATTGACGTCTGGCGTGGAAGCTTTCCTCAACCAGTGTGCGATGCCGTCATTTGCACCATTGACTTGCTCAAAAAGGATTCTGAAATTAAGATATTAATTGGCTGTACTGAGGAAGAAAAGGCTGTTATTATGCGTTTTCATAATGATTCCGAATTTATGAAGGGTGCGATGATTCGGAGAGAAAGCTAGGTGAAAATATGATTACATATAGAAAAGCAAAACCGGAAGATATTTACCCTGCTTTTGAGCTTGCGCTAAGAGTTTTTATGGAATTTGAAGCACCAGACTATGAGCAGGATGCTGTTGTGAGATTCAAGTCTGACTGTATTGACAATGAGGAATACATAAACAACTATGTAACAGGTAAACACCTGATGTATGTTGCACTTGAGGGCAATAAGATTGTCGGGCTTGTGAATGAGCGCGGAAATGGTCACATCTCAATGTTGTTTGTAGATGGCTCATATCACCGCCAGGGAATTGCCACAACGCTTATGAATAACATTGTATGCGATTTGAAATTGCGCGGATTTGACAGAATAACACTTAATTCTTCGCCTTACGGACTGCCGTTTTATAAGCATTATGGTTTCAAGCCAATAGACACAGAGCAGAAAAAAGATGGTTTCATCTACATTCCGATGGCATATGAGCCTAACGAAATATGGGACGTATATGACAGCAACCATAACAAAACAGGGCGTTATATTGAACGCGGCAGAAAAATGGCAGCGGGGGATTATCACCTTGTCGTCCATGTGTGGAAGCACAACGGCAAGGGTCAATGGCTGATTGACAAACGTGCGCCGGCAAGAGGCACGAGCATTGACGGCAAATGGGAGACCACAGGTGGTTCCGCTCTTGCGGGCGAGGACAGTTTAACCGCTGTCTTGCGCGAAACTAAAGAAGAATTGGGAATTGACCTTGACCCGCAAAAAGGTGTTTTGTTTCACACTACTACCCGTTATGGGAATGATGGGCGTACCTGGATAATAGATGCCTGGGTGTTTGAATACGACTGTCCCATTGAAGATGTCCGTTTACAGGAAGGCGAAACTTGTGATGCCATGTGGGCAAGCGCAGATAAAATACGTGAAATGATGGCTGCTGGTGAGTTTCTCAGTGAATGGTTCTATCCATACTTTGAAGAGATGGTGAAGAAATGGGGATGAAACTATGACACTGAACGAAGCCATTCAAATAATGACCAACGAAATCGTAACTGTTCTTACAGATAATAAACCGACTATTTATCTGTTCGGTTCTGTTGTGCTTGACGATTTTCAGCTCGGTTGGAGCGATATTGACATCCTTGTCCTTACTAATTGCGAGATCACAGAACAGCAGGCAGAAACTCTGGTCGGGCTTCGTCAGGTTTTACTGGAACGCTATCCCGGAAACCCTTATTTTCGATTGTTTGAGGGTGGAATGATTTCAGCAAATGCGTTCTTACAGGATAAAAAAGAAAGAACGGTCTATTGGGGAACAAGCGGTCAGCGCATTACCGACTGCTATATAATGGACAGCTTCGGCATGGCAGAACTGCTCGACAGCGGCATCTTATTATATGGAGAAGAAATTCGCAGTAAAATGGCCTACCCTGCATGCTCCCAAATGCGTGATGATATCACCCGTCATGTGCAGGCAGCGCAAAAATACGGAAATTCGGTAGGCTGGCTCTTGGATATTGCGCGTGGGATTTATACCCTGCGGACAGGTAAAATTGTTTCTAAAACTGCAGCCGGTGAATGGGCTTTGGATGAAGGCCTTTGCCCCGATGCGGATATATTGCAAAAAGCTGTGCAAATAAGGAAAGGACCGCTTCATTATTCAAAAGAAGACAAGAACGTTGATAATACTGTAATTCAACGGTTTGCAGATGTGTTGGAAAACGAATTGGCAAACACTGTGCAACACATGGCGGAATCTGAATTGCAGCGCATGGGCATATCTTTTGCCTGCCTCTCTTTAATCCGCAATAAAGACGGCGTTTCAGTTTGGCGTGTAATGACAGCCGACAACAGCTATGTAATGAAATGTTTTGACAAGCCGGAATACCGCCGTGAGGTTTCCAATTATCAGTTACTAAAATCTCTTGGTGTTCCCACCTTGAGAGTAATCGCTCAAACTGACTGCTCTCTTTTGCTTGAGGATATTGAGAACAGCGATTACAGATTAGGCACAGCAGATGATATGAATGACCCGAAAACAGCAAGACTTGTTGCGACGTGGTATAAAATCCTCCATCAAAAAGGCCGTGATTATTTGAGTACGCATGATTTTATAGATGAATACTATAACCTGACCATTGAAAACTTGAAACTTGTTCAAGAAAAAACAGGGACAAGGGATGCTCAGGTTTGGCAAGTTATTGAAGATAATTTTGAACAAATTCATTCTGCAGTTATGAGCTTGCCAAGAACCCTTGTCTATACCGATTTCCACTACAGTAATCTTGCAGTGGCCCGTGATGGAACAAGCGCGCTGGTTTTTGATTACAATTTCTTTTACAAGTCATATGTGTATTCTGACATTCGCAATGCTTGCTGGAATCTCAGCGAAGAAGCAAAAGCTGCTTTCTTGTCTGAATATGGCGAATATGACCAACGTGAGATTATTGTTGACAATGTGGCGGCTGCGTTGTCCGGATTGATTATTGCTTCTCAGCAGGAGGTTTTCCCAGATTGGGCGAAGGTTTTGGTAGAAGGAATAAAGAATGGGCAAATGCTAACGGCTGTGGAAAGGTTATTATATATAGCTTGACGAATGCTGAAATTTTATGCATGGCGATGTGAGAGGTGTGGTATGTTAAAAAAGGAATGTCTTGCCAATATTGCAGAAGCCTTTGCTGCAAAGCATGTTGTGGGTGAAAAAACAAACGCCGACTATATGGAAATGCTTAAATATTATCCTGAAAATGACCCGGACGAATTCAAAAATGGCTGGTGCTGTGCGTTTGTATACCATTGCTGACGAGAAGCAGGAATTAACCTGCCGCTCGGAACACACAAAACCGCCCGTAAAGGTGATTTTCGTTGGTTTACTGGTGTTATTGCATGGTTTGAGTGGGCGCAGGTTAATAACTTCATACATAATGAAAGTTCTGACTTTACTCCTGAACGAGGCGATATCGTTATATTCAACAACATAATTTCCGAACCTTACAAGCAGAAGGACAGTCTATGGTGTGACCATATCGGAATTGTTCTTTCATGTGATAGCGAATATCTGACTGTCGCTGAGGGGAATATAGGAAATCAAAATGTGTCCGGCATCATGAAAAGAAAGCGTGACAACACAATCGGCTGTTATATACGCATCCCGG
>JAAYNO010000041.1 GCA_012520855.1 Clostridiaceae bacterium
CTCATTATTTCCCCAGCCGTGTCCCCCTGTGTCGTAGCCCCATTTGGTGTCGTCAGGAAGGCCTTCGTAGTCAAACTCATCTGACCAGACAAGCTGATAATCAAGATTATTCTCATCATAAATAAAACCTGTGGCCTTTGGCTCGTGATTTGTTTTTACGAACGGCTCAGGGGTTATCATAACCGAAGGTGATTCCTGCGGTTTGTTTTCTTTGCCTGCGCATCCGCCCAGAACAATCGACAGTATAATCAATATACTGCATACTCTGATAGATCTCATTCTGCCAGTCTCCTTAAACTGTAGTTATTTGATTATTTGATGCCCGTATTCTCTATTCCTGCAATAAACTGTTTTTGGGCAAATATGTACGTTATTAGAAGGGGTACCATGGAAATCAGTGTTGCTGCCATTTTATAAGCTTCATTTATTCGGTTGACGTTTGCCTGACCCGGGATATTGGGAGCAAGATCCCCAAAAATATTCTCAAACACAGATAACTGTATGGGTAAAAGTTTGATCGCTCCTCTTAAAAAAGTGCTCGTTGTATAGGTCTCATTCCAATTCCATACAAAAGCGAATAAAAACACGGTGACTATTGAAGGAATGGATAATTTTACGATTATATGCCAGAACACCTGAAACGCCGAGGCTCCGTCAATATGTGCAGCTTCATCCAAAGCCGGGGGGATCAGTTTGAAGAAATTATAAAATATTAATATTAGTATGGCTGAGTTTACCCCCTGGCCAAATAAGGCCATAACAAGCTGGGGAATTATGGTCCCGATCAATTGCAGCCCCGTTGAACTCTGCACCGACGTAAATATCATGATTCTTGGAATCAGAACAACAGGCAGAGGTATGATGAAAGATAAAAGAACCATTGAAAACCAGAATTTTTTTAGCTTGAACTCATATCTTGCAAAAGCAAAGCCTGTTAACGCTGAAACTACTGTTTGAAATATCGCTAAGACACCCGAATACCAGATTGAATTAAAAAGCGTTTTCGGCATTCCCAGAACAATGTATGCGGTTTTGAAATTGCTGAAGGAAAGATTCTCGGGAATCCAGTCCACCTCGGGATTGATTATGTCATTAGGTGACATTGTTGAGGTGGATATCATTTTCAGCAGCGGGAAAAGGAAAACATAGCTTATTGATATAAGAATAGTATAGGTGACTATTTTGCTTGCCAGCCCCGTCAGTATGTTATAACCGAAAATTTTATATCTTATCTTATGCAATATCATTTTTTTACTTAACGGCTGCTTTATTTTTTTTGCCTTATATTTATTCGAAACAGACATATCCATAACCTTCATCCTCTCGTTCTATACTTAGTGACAGGTGCAATAACCTCTTTATCCCTGAGAATCAGGTATGCCAGGCCAATTATCACAGCTATAACAAAGCTGTAGATATAGGCGTAGGCCGATGCAAGACCCAAACCTCCGGCTGTGTTGTAGATTGCCTCCTTAATCATCGTATAGACCGGATTTATCGGGAACATCCCCAGCTGCACTATGGTATAAAGTGTTGAAATAAGCGCTATCGGCTTAATGACCGGAACAGTTATTTTCCAGAAGCTTTGCCACGGGCTGGCACCGTCTATTTGTGAAGCTTCATAAAGTGATCTGTCAATTTTCTGAAGACCGTTGATAAACAGAACTATGGGTATGCCCGTGAACCACAGAAGCATCGTGAAATTCTCGAAAAGAATATATATGACCCGGGCAACAAACGGGCTGAAATTATATACCATGCTGAATATAAAAATCTGATCCACAAACATAATATCGGTGCTTCCGGTATCCATAAGCTGATGCATTACAGAACCTGAAAGAACTATAACAGGCAGGAAGAATATTGTCCGGAAGAACGAACGGAACCTTAATTTCTGGTTCAGCAGAATCGCCAGTATAAATGCTATAATAACTATACCCGGCACATAGACCAGCGCCATTAGGATAAACCCCAGCATAGCCGGTGTAAATTCCAGGTTTCTCAAAAGTGCCGTTATGTGGTTTTCAAACCCTATTGGTGTCATTTCCCAGCCGAGGGCGGTCAGCTTAACATCATTAAAACTCAAATAAAAAGTATAGAACAATGGAAAAAATGTAAACATTAGAAATCCCAGCAGCCATGGAGATAAAAACAAATAACCCCGGATATTGTCTCTTCTTGTCTTCCCTTTTCCTGATTTGGCTGAAAGCTTGTTCATTTTTCGTCACCTCCTATTTAAATACGCTGTATGAAAGTGCTTTAACTTCTTCATCCCTGTATCTGAACGGGTTATCCGTGTAATTTATAAGTATTTGAACGCCATTTTCATATGTGTTCAATACTATGCCGTTTTCAAGAACCTCTCTATTTATCCACTTTGTATCGGCCACCTGGCTAAGTGCACTGTTTACCATCGAGTATATTTTTTGAATCAGTTCTTTATAGAGATTATACTCTGTTGAATAAAAATTTGCCGAGTTGGTGGGCGCTAAATAGTGTGAGGACTCATGGGACAATAAGAATGAAGGATAAACATTAAAATCTATCATTCTCAGACAATCCTTATCAGTATAAAATGAGAAATTCGAATAGGGCGCGTAAAGCTCCATACTGCCTGAAAGTACCATTTGCAGGAACGGAACATTATCTGTTTCTATTATATACTGGGTGGAGAAAACAGGCGTGTTGAGGAAGCGGTCAACATAAGACCATAAATATTGGTTGGGCGCATAGGCATTGATTTTGTAGCCATTGTTAAGTTCCCTGAATAGATTCTGGTACATAGAGATAGCCTCAGTCACCGTATTCCCTTGCCTGCTGTAATCGCTTAAAAGCTTGTTTGTTATGCCGTCAATAGTAAAAGACGAAACTCCCAGCTTCTTAAAAATGTCGGTCTGTTTCACGAGCCATTCGGCAGATTTTTTTGGCCTGGCATAGCTCATTTTTTCAATTGGGAAGCTGGTGAATCTTGAATGCCAATATTCGTTCAACCATCCGTTGATATGCTTTGCAGCATTTGAAGGCAGTATCATTTGTACTTCGTTAATAACCGTATAGTCCTGAGAAAACGATACGTCTATACCTTTTTCTTTGGCGGTGGTTATCAAATCGACGAAATCATTCTTTTTTCCTATTTCTCTGCTCCAACTCACCTTCCACGGTTTACCGGTGGTTATTCCACCCTTCTGGAAGCCTAAAAGGCCGCTTGATATCCTGTTGATCCCCGCATCATATATATCGAGCAGAATATCTTTTGCCTGGGCCGCGGTAGTAACGATGACATCTTCATAACCGAAAATGCTGTTTTTTACATCAGACATTACGAAGTCAAGCCTGATCGGTATTTGATCTTCTTTTTGCTTCTTGTCGGCTATAACTTTCGAATCGGCTAAAAATCCTCTGTAGTCGATAGCCATTCCCACATAGTCTGCTGAAGGAGAACCATCTGATCCGTCACCCTGAAGGAAATCATAGCGAATTTCAACATCAAAATGGTTCCTGTCCTCCATTGCGGTAAAATATCCGTCACCTCTTCTATTGTAAACCTGGTGGTAGACAGTGTTATATACAAATCTCGGATAAGCCCATGTATAGTGCGTAACATTTTCCTCGGGCATAACAACAATCTCCATATATTCTCCGCCTTTGACGGCATATGCCACAAAAGCGTTTTGATCCTGCCCATGAGCTATCCCGAATACAGGCATGGCAGGATTTTTAAAGGGTACATACCCTTGATCGTTGTCATAGTAATAGGTTGACTGGCTGTAATCTCTGCCGTATACATCACCTGTATACGGTCTTAACATACTGCTGTTATCCTTGAAACGTATTAATGCACCGCTTCCGTCAGGAACAAAAACATAACCCGGGATGATTTCGTTAGGAACAAGGATATTATATTCCTGTTCTTCTTCATTCCAATGTACTTTTACACCGCCTGAAGAACCTAAAAAAGGAGAGATGAGCACAGCGGTCATTATACCGACATCTTCGCCTTGTATCTCCTCATCCCTTATTTCGTAGCGTACACCGTGATCATCGAAATAAATATGCACTTTAAGATCAAGAAGAATATCGGCAAATGAAATATCAAGCCGATAATGATCATCGGTAAATTTCATGAGTTTTGACGCTTCTTTGCCGTGAGGCGCGCTTGAAGTTCGTTTGATATTATAGGTCTGATCATAATATTCAACTGTTATCAAAGAATTTGCTATACCTGTATATGTAGTATTGAGCCTGTCTTCCTTTGGTATATAATTCGGAGTTTCTCCCTTCTCAACGGCTTCGTCGATAGCATTGTCAATATCCCTGGAAAAAGGTATATCAAGTCCTGTTTTCCATGTATAACCGTTACGCTTGTCATAAACTGCCAAAACGTCTCTGTCATCTCTAAAATAAAACTTAAATCTTTCGGTCTCATACAGAAGGCTAAAATCTTCAGGCTGCCGGCTGACAAACTCCATGGGCTCAGGATCAACTAATGTATCTCTGTTTGTGGGGATATACTCTCCTGCTGATAAAGGCAAAACTAAAACCATTATAAGGAGAATAATCATTGCGACAGGTCTTCTTAACTTATCTCGTAACATTTCTTATAGCCTCCTTTACAATGGATTCGACGAATTGATACAACTGCTCGGCCATAATGATTATAATCATAAGGACGACAATTATGATCAGCATAAATAAAATAGTCATCAGGATGCTTTTGAACGCCACCCGGGTATCATAATTATGATTTTCCTGCACTCCCAGAA
>JAAYNO010000042.1 GCA_012520855.1 Clostridiaceae bacterium
AAAACTGTATCCTTCCAAATCTTATTTGTTTCTTCTCTTGGGTCTACGCCCTTGATAAAGTAAGCTACATTCTCTTCTAAAATGCCGGCAGGTACTTTGAAGGTTAAAATTTGTCCAACGGCCTTAGCTGTAACTGATTCAGCATTTAACTCTTGGCTTAATTTAACTTCAACAAAGTTGTTAAAGTTATTTGCATCTTTATAGCCTAAGTAATAGACAGTATCCGTAAAAGCGTTTGCCGGCACATCTACACTGATTACATTATGAGTAACTGCACCATCTGCGTCCTGAATGTTCTTTACTTGGATCATGCTTGTAAGTTGAGGCATTTCTTTATAAGGCTGAACAGTGCTCTTGGATATTCCTGAATGTTTATTATCACTATCCTTAAACTGAGCCGTTATCAGGTTATTTTCTTCTAAAGTTACGTCATTAAAAGATACTCTCAGGGAACCATCTGTATCTACTGTTAAACTGGCATCGGGATTATCAGAAGACCAAATCTCATCATTTTGTTTGGTAAATTCTGCTGTTTTTAAGACATTACCATCATCTTCGTTATCATGTAAGGTGATTTTTAGTTTTGCAATATTTTCAGCCTTTGGCTTAGCTATTACAATAGCTTGATCTCCATCCTTCATCCTGTTAATTATCGGAGATTCAATTTCAACTTCGAAGTTTTTAAGAGTGAAATCAAAACCTATATTTCCCTTAACCTCAGAAACCGCATCTAAAACATTCTGATCGTTTTGTGTACTTATAGTTACTCCGTCAAAATACCTTTGACCGCTTGCATCTGATAAGGTTATGGAGCTGTATTTTGACAGATTGTTATTTGCCTGTTCCGGCATAAATACATTTAATGATGCCCAGCTCTTATTATTATTAAAGTTTCCAATTATTGTATCCTTATCATCTGTTGCAGAAAATTCAGCCATAATATATGAATACTTTTGACCGGAAGGATCGTGCCCCTCTAAGGATATTAACTGCCAATTTTGATTAGCTGTTCCCTTTTTATAACTGTCGCCAATAATTGTATAGTTGGAAGGGTTCCTGTCTTTACCGGTAGTTGTCCTCAGCAGGACTAGAGCCAGTTGGTCATTAGAGAATGGAGCTTCTTGTAAAGGTGTAACTTCGGGTTCCGTATTTTCAGGATCCGGCCCAAAAGCCCATAATTCATATTTGGCTTTTTCTCCGACTGCGTACCATTCTTTTGTTGCCGTCATTGGCAGCAGAGGCTTATATTGTGCATAAAGGTTAATCGTTGCTATCCCGTTATCGATGCTTATATTATTTGCATCGATGTTTTGTTGCGAACGACTGCCGTCCGCTTCCTTCGGATTTAAAGTCAATTGAAGAGTTTTTGTTTGGTCCGCGAGACTGACAAGTTTAACACTACTTCCATTGGTATAGATATCTTCAACCTTTGTAGTATTTTCAACGTCGGAACCTTCAGTCCATCCTACAAAATAATAACCATCCTTATTAAATCCTTTATTGTGCAGGATATCAGATTCTTCATTGGTTATTGTAGAAACAATGGGCAGACTAAAGTTTACATCACTATTAAGTTCCGCCAGAGTGTAAGATTTCTTCTCTGTTATTTCAGGATTTTCTCCATTAGCATTATTGGAATGGAGTATTATATCGTATTGATATAGATCTTTTTCCCAAACCGCATAAACAGTTCTGCTTTGATCGACAGGAGAAGTCGCAGTAAATTTGTAATTGGTATCTTCATCCCATTGAGAAACATCATCAAGTTCTTCCATCTGTGAAAAGGCAGCTGATCCCATGGAGTCAACTTTTTTCGTAGACCAGCCTAAGAAAGTGTAGCCATCACGGGTAGGAGCATCAAGATCGTCCGGTTTTCCATAAAACTGCCGATCTTTATAAGCATCACTTGAAGTATCCGTAATCGGTAAACCTTCATAGTCAGAAAGATATTTTTCGGTAGCGTTGAGCGGAGCATCATTGCCCTGTGCATCCAACCAAAGGATATTAGGTCCTTCAAAGCCATTGGGGCTATATCCGTCTTCTCCATAGGCTTTTTGGTTGATCGGTACGCTACGTTTAACCGACTCGCCGGTTCCGCCATTCTGATCGAAGGTTACACGTGCTTGGGTCCTGTAAGTTGCAGGAACGGATCTGAAATAACCTGCAGCCGCATTGGAAAAGCTTAAGGCCATATCTTTTTTAAGACCGATATCGCCCGGCAAATCCAGGGTAAAGGCATACCCTGAATAATCATATAGTTGACCTTCAAATGTATATTGTGTTTCCCCTTCAGCTGTAAAATTTTGAGGTGTTGTGGAAGAGTTGGCCTCTTTAAAGACCAAATTGTCTGCTACCTTCCTTGCTGAAACAAGGGCATTAGGATATTTGCTGTGGCCGGTAATTGCCGTACTGTCCGTGAAAAACTCGTTGATATGGGGAGTATTTGCACTACGGTTGATAATGATCCCCGAACGAACATTGGCATTTGCCATGGTATATACATTGTTTTTGTTTACTGACTCCGGCTGTTTGGTTAAATAATAATCAGTTCTGTTAGCCCCATGCATCCCGGTAGCAACAGTCATTTTTACAGTTTCCGGTGACGTATCATCAAACATGACTAATCTGATAGTGTCTCCTGAAGGAATTTTGAGACCCGCTTCAGAGGTTAAAACAAATCCGCCCTGCATGATAGAATAGGGAGTTACAGTATAGCCTTCACCGTAGTCTCTTGGGTCCACACCCAGATTCATTTGTCCCGGTCGCCTGGTCCTCAAGTTTCCGATCAAACGCTCATAATTATTTGCCAAACCTGCCTTAAAAACAGAACGTGAATCTTTTGGCAGGTCAAAAATAATCATCGCTCCCTTTGGAATCACGATATCAGTATTCGGTGTTAAGCGATATTCAGTTTGAATCTTATCCTCAGGCCTGTCTGTTATATAGGAGGTGGAAATACTGAAAGTGGAACTGTTGGCTTCTTTAAACAATGCATCCATTTTATTCTTGTCAACATTGTAGATAAAACGCACATAGTCCGCCTCTTTATTGTAGCCGTGGAGATAAACATTCTTTACATTGTTTGTATGATTTTCAGGAACAATCGCCTTATCTTCAATATTAGTTTTAAAGTCATTTGGAACCATCATATAGGAATATGTTCCGGTATTTTCATCTACTTCAATATATGAAAATTCATCCTGTCTGATATCTGTAGATACACTCCAATGAGATTCTCCTATCCCGTTTAAGTCCAACATCTTCATTTGACCTACGACCCCATTAGCATCGGGTTTCAGTGCATCATAAATCCTGGAATCCATGACTTGCCGGATCCCGATCCAGGAAGATAAGAAGTACCCGTTATTTGCATACCTATTCGTGTAAATATAATGATTAGGTGCCTGTTTATAATAGACATGGAGTTTACCGTTAATATTGTCGTAAATGACCGACTGACCAACTGTCCTCATCATATCCGGTGGTAAATAAGGATTTGGCAGTACATTGGTCATGGATGCTGTTTGAAAAGGTGCTACTGTCTTTAAGGTCACATCATCGTTATTGCCACCAGCATCATAGTTTGATATACCGTTATAACCGTGGTAGTCTCCCAGGACAACCCTGCCGCTTGATCCTGTCTGGTTGTAAACTTGATTCCGGTCATTAGTGTAGCGAAGTTCCAAAGCGTAGTCTTCATTAAGATCGGCTCTTACAACTCCGTCATTCAAAACCAAATACAACTTCGACTTCATATAGTCGGAATTCGTAGGCATCTTGGGATATACTTGGTCAACATTCAGCTTATATACTGTTCCTGTTTTACCGATCGCCTGACTGAGAGAAACCGATGCAGGATCTGCAGGATAGGACATCATAAAGAAGCTGGCATTCTCATCAACCATAGTTACAAGGGTGGGATCAATAAAAATATTTGCATAAGACCATTGTTCTCTAAAACTCCTGAAGGCCGAACTCACATTATTTGGAGATTTTGGAAACATGCTCAATTCAAGTTCCAAGACAATTTGATTATCATCGTTATAATAATAATTTAGATAAGAAAAACCTGCTGTTCCGATTCCGGTATTTGTCTTGGATAAGCCCTCTTCCAGAGGCCATTCGTGCTGGGCTTCCTCGTCTTGAATCCAGTCAAAATTTGTATCATAGGTCTTTTGAGCTTTTATCCTCGTAGGAAAAATAGCAAAGAGTATAATCCCTGCCAGCAAGATTGACACAAACCATTTTAGCGAACTATTCTTTATTTTTGTATTTGATTTCCCCATTAAACCACACCTTTACTTTTATCTGTCTCAGACATGTTAACATGTTTCTTTATAATATGTTTACAATGTAATAATTTTACTATAATAAATCTACTTTAAATATCTTAATATATATTATAAGGATTATACAGAATGAATGTAAAGATTTCTTTATATGTAGTCAAATTGTTATTAAGAATTAATATCGAATATCAAAGGATCCTATTTGAACATCAAATCAAATAAATGTAATTCCTTGAATGACGAGAAGCAGTGATCTTTTATTGCATTTAAGCATTATCATGCTTTTTCTTTTTCTTTTTTTTTCGTATGCGACGGATAACTGAGATCAACAGAACAACCGATAAGAAAAATAAACTTAAGCCGATTAAGATCTTGCGCTGTAAATGAACACCTAATGTAGGACTACTAAGCCGGGCAAAGGTTCTGAAACAATATCACGATAATAAAGCATTTTTGTATCATAGTCGGAGGGTCGGTCAGCATATAAGGTTAACAATCTGGAACCATGTTCATTGCCGCGTCCATACATATAAAACCCGATGCCTGTAGTATTGATCAGATCAATTCCTTCAATTGTACCACAGTAATCATTTACATGATCATGTCCGAAAAACGCCGCAGGTGTGACATATTAACAATTACTCCCTAATAAAAATACTTTTAAAGTTATTCCGGTCTGGTAAAGATTTCCAATTTTCCTTGCTCCATGTCAATGACTGCCAGCATACAGGTTGGCATGATCAGAAACTCACCGGTCAAGTCTTCGGCCAGTGCTTCTATCTCCGGATTATGCCCTATCAGGAGAAGGGAGTCGAAGTTCACTTGCCGAATAATCTTTTTCAGGGCGGAAACTGATGTTGCGTAGATTTCGTCTTTGTATTCAATTGCTCCCCGATATTCATAAGACTCCAGAATGAGATCCAGAGTCTCCCTTGTCCTCTGTGCACCGGAACAAAGTATGCCATCTATTTCAAAGGCATTCTTTTGGAAAAATTGACCCATAGCCTTGGCTTGTCTGATTCCCCGGCTATTCAGCGGCCTGTCATAGTCTCTGAGGGCGGGATTGCTCCAACTACTCTTGGCATGCCTCAGCAAATATAATTTTTTCATTGAATCACCTCATATTAATTTATTTCAAATCCATGCTGCTAGGTTTAAGTTGTAAATCAAGATTTGCACCAAAAAGAAATTCAGCCAATAAATCTTTTTCCGACATAAAGAGACTTGCAGTTACCGTCGCAAATTTGAGTGCTTATTTTTATTTTATCAGCAGGAAGCAGAGGTGAGACACGCTTTTGTATCTCTTCTCGGATTTGGGCATTTCCCGAAACATAAGCTTTAAGCTCGAGTACATCTCCTGCAAATTCGGCTTTAACATCTATCAACTCTTTGATATCGAACAGCACCTCATCTATATCCGACATACGTAAATTATCGTCAAGACGCCCTTCTACCTCTATTCTGGCACTCACGGCTCCGCAGGGACATGGTTCCGCCAATATGCGAGCCCTGTCACCCGTCTTATATCTAATGAGCGGCATTACCTCCATTCCAATGGTAGTAATAACCAGTTCTCCGTAGTCACCGTTGCGGACCGGTTTTTCGTCAATTCCGATAATCTCCGGAATTATATGATTCTCCCTGACATGCATACCCTCATGGGCTTGACAGGTCACAGCTCCTCCGAGACAACATTCTCTGAGACCATAGTGCGGAAAGAGACTGCTGCCCAGGAAATCTTCGATTTCCCGCTGAACAGAAACAGGACAAACATCCGCAGAAACCAAGGCATGTTTTAATGTAGAATTTTCACCGCAAAACCTAAGTAGGGACAGCAGGGGTATCGGCATACCTATATATGAATCGGGGCACTCAAGACACATGATTTCACTCAGCTCCGCATAACTTAAGTCCGAACCGGCCCTGACAGGCTTTGCTCCCAGCAATTCCACCGCCCGTGCGATGAGGTCGCCCAGACCTCCGGAGACTGCAAAAGGCATGGTAATCAGAACAGTTTCGCCCGCCGCAGTCATTTCTGATATACCCGCAGCAAAAAAGGTGACGGTGTTCTCCAAATCTCCGTCGGAATAAAATATCCTCTTGGAAGGACCTGTGGTCCCGCTGGTAACGCCTGAGATAATCCTGCTCACCTCCGACTGTGAACCCAGAAGAAAAGAAGCGGCGTTTTCCGCCAGATCTTCTGCAGTTGTAAAGGGAAGGTTGTCTAATTCTCTCAAGCTTGTGAGATGTTCCGGCAGATCAGAATAAAAGCCCCCTCGTCTTTTTACTTTAGCCAAGAGGGCGTTCAGCTTCTTCAGCTGTAAATCTTCCAGAATATCTCCGGTCAAACAGGTAATGTTTTCTTGAGCACATATCCACTTATCTAAGGCCGACTTTTTCATTTTCTGTATAAGGCCTCTCCCCGGTTGTTCATGAGCTTGTAGGA
Source organism: Clostridiaceae bacterium (assembly GCA_012520855.1). GTDB lineage: Bacteria > Bacillota > Clostridia > DSM-8532 > DSM-8532 > DTU059. Next base: position 6,736 of record JAAYNO010000042.1, read on the forward strand.
GATACTCTCTCCCATCGGTCTTTTAATTTCTATATACTTAAGACAGACCGGACAGACACTCATAGTTTTTGAAATATATTCAGACATATAATATTTCCCAAAATTGCATGAACTGCTGACTTATATTAAATCGTATTTTTGCAAGATCAAGATGCATTTTTCCAACGTGTCTCTGATTACCATAGGGCAGCGCTGCACTTTATTACGCGGATCGCCGTCCAATATCTGCCTGCAGTCTATGCCGCCGTATTCGGCGGTATATTCAACAAACCATTCATATAGCTCTTTCGACATAGTTTTCATATTGGCGTTTTCCACTTCGTCATCTGCTCCTCTGCCGCCAAAATAACTTAAAAAGCACATTCCTCCGCTGAGAGCACCGCAGACCTCGCCTAAACCGTCAAGGCCTCCTCTCAGACCGCCCATGGCACGAACTAAGTCAGGATTTTCCTTGCCCTCACTCTCAAGAGCAATCAAAAGTATTGCTTGTGAACAAGAATAACCCTTTTGCGAATGTTCAAAAAGTCTTTCGAATACATCACTCATAGAATTCACATCCTTTCACTAACGCTCAAAAAATACCTGAATTTTTTAGTGCAATAATCTTTATGTTTAAGCTTACAGAACTTATCCGCAGTCCCATCCCATATCTTCTCTATGTAATAGTGTTTCCATTCGTCAGTAATATCCACACAGGACAGGGGTCTAAAACCGCCTGTCAGCAAATAATTACATAAATCCTCATCATCACCATAAAAAATATCTGAGAGAAGTAGCTTTCCGCCTTTTTTGAGCAACCTGCGAGATTCTCTGATGGCTCCGCAGCCATCTCCCGAGATAAAAAACGCACATTCGGATATAAGTGCATCAAAGCTCCCGTCGGGAAATCCGGTCCGCAACATGTCTCCTCTATCCACGCCCTCCCCGGGCTCCAGATCTATGCCACAGACATCAAAACCCAGTTCTTTTAAAAGCTTGAGAGTAGCTCCGCTTCCGGCTCCCATGTCCAAGATTCTGCAGGGATTCAAATCTGAAAGCTCAAGCAAACGTCGCGTTGTATTTTGCCCGCCGGGATGCCTCTCAGGCTTCGCCTTATATTCCGTGTTCAGACATACAGAATCAGTAAACTCCGATACGTTCACTACTTATCCTCCAAAACCTTTTCAACGGAGAGAACCTTGCCCAAAGCCAAATCCTCCGGAACATAAACAAAGCCGCATTTGGGACAGGCGGGAAGCTCGACGGGAAATGAATTATCCAGATATTCAAAAACCGCCTCCGTCTTTTCCAGGGGAATACCACACTTTCGGCAGATAAGATTGTCCTCCGCTTCTACAGTGTAATAAACTTTATCTGTCATACCTCATACCTCGTTCTTACTTTCATGCGGTGACTGTACGCTCCTTTGATAGTGTAAACACCCGTTTCGTCCTCTGTAAAATTAAGCCAAAATGTGACATTTCCCTTTCTTAAAGAGCTCGTGAGCAGACCGCTTTTTTCATCGCAGACCGCGCTTCCGCCTGCATGATACGCCCCTATGACGTCATAGACGTCTTCCTCCAGGATCATGCGCTCGTCAAGAATTTCGGATACATCCTCCGGTATTACTATCTTATATTCAGGATTCACCACTATTACCTCCTCATTCCATACCTCTTCCAATAGCTTGCGCTTCAGATTCAGTCTGTTTTTGCGCTTCTCGGATATATCGGGCGGGTTCCCTGCCGGGGCAGCATAGACAAGCTCAAGCACATGCATGCTTTCCCTGCCTTCTCTGGCAAAGCGGTCGCGACAGGCCATACAATAACTGATATAAGGCACATCTTCGTCCTTGGTACAACTTTGCGCCATCTTGGATGCGAGATCCTTATTTACATAGCTCACGAGACCGCCGTAGCCGCAACATTCCGTCATGTCGCCGTTATACGGCACTTCCTTTAATGTGCAGCCTAAACTGTCCGCAAGCTTACGAATGGCAGTTTGCATTTCACTATCTCCTCTGGCGCTGCAGGAATCGTGCATGATGAGCGGTCTGTCGTATTCCAATGCACCCTCAGGCAATCCTTTTTCATTAAGTATATCCCAGATGCCCTTCACCTCTGCTCCGATCATTTCTTCAAGCGTCTTTTTACAAGTGGGACAAGCAGCTATGATTTTAGGTTTTCCGAGTTTTTTCAGTTCGCTTTTTAAGAGTTCTTCACACTCCTCATAAATTGCAGTCCTTCCGGCCCATTTGGCAATCGCACCGCAACAGCCGTTGATCAGACCGACCCCGCCTTCAAGCCTCCCTGTCAGGTCCGAATAGGCCTTAAAGACCGCTTCAGGTGCTATGGCTCCGGCTTGACACCCCGGGAAAAACACATATTTACATTCCTCATATCCTGATTGAGGCTTGGCAAGAAAAGCTTCATCGTTTGAGAAAAGCATGTCCAAAAGGGCAAATTCATGATAAGCCAGAGCCATCTTGGTCGTGCTGACCATATTTTCCCTGGCATCCCTGCAGATTTCAGCCATATCGTAACCGTTAGGACAAGTAAAAGTACATTGCCCGCAGAGCGAACAAGAATTTATGGTCTTGTTCATCAGATGGTCACCCATGATAATATCTACATTGTTGTAAATCTCTCTGGTAAGCAGACGCGGATATTTGCCTGTTTCCTGCAGAAAGACACAGTGCTTAATGCATTCTTCACATTTACACCTGATACAGCGCGCAGCTTCCTCCATTGCAGCCTCTCTGGTGTAACCTTCTTGCGGCTCGGGGACTCGCTTTGAGGGAACTGCCTCGCTCATATCGGTAAATAGTCTGGATTCCCTAGCTCCTTCCTCGCCGCGCGAACTTCCCGGATCTAAGCCTTGGGCTATGCGATCAGCGGAAACTCCCGCCCGCCTCGCATCAAAAACAGCTTCTAAGACACCCGGATCACTGTTTTGCGAACTGAGAAGCTTAGAAACAGGAGATAACAAGGTTCTGCTGTCAGGGATATCTCCGGGGAAATATGCATTGAGAAAACTGCGAGCCGCTGCGATTATATCAAAGTCTTCCTTCTCACTCTCAAATAACTCTTTTGTGAGCTTGCAAGAGTATATTATTTTTATATCCATAGCCTCAAGCCTTGTGGCTTCTTTGGCTAAATCATCTTTCGATAAAAACGGGGCACAGTCTTTAATCAGAGAGACCGCGTCCGCCTGACTTACATAAAAACTCACGGGATAGCTTTTTCTCGCCAACTCCGCTGCCAGAGAAAGCGAAAAAAGATCGGAGCCGAAAACTGCTGCCTTTTGCTTTTTTTTGAACTTCAGCATGCCTCTCCCCGTCTTAGGGCTTCCAAGGTTCATCGCAGCACGTTCTAAAGCCGGAATATCAATACCTTCCCCGACTTCATTCATTCTGCAGACCTTTTCGCAAGGAGCTTCACAGCCGTAAACCAGTATACGGGGAAATGGCGCAATATGCTCGAGCATTGCACGAGCCTCGGAGAAATTACCTTTCTCTGCAAAGCCTATCAGTTTTTTTGCGTCTAAACCTAAAGGACAGGCGGCGTGACAAAACGCCGGTTCTTCATAAATACAGCGGTTTTCACGTTCCAGTAATCCCTCCAAGCTATAAAGCTTTTTTTGAAAATAATCCCTGGTAGATCTCTCTTTGAAATGGTCCATAACTTCTCTCCATATATATAGCCGTACTCGGGAAAAATTCTGCCGAATATTGTTTTTAGAGATTCAGAATCATGACCACCCTTAAAGGATGGTTTGAAATTGGCTTATAAGACTTGTTGCCGACCGGCATCTCTCTATGCCGGCTTTTACTGCATCCAAACAGAGAGGATGGTTATACCTCCTCTCTGTTTGGATTAATACTTTACTCAGATATTTCGCTGATTGTATATATTATATGTTTTTTAGTGCTTCCAGGACAACCTCAGGTTTTGCGGGAACTCTGGTTATACGTGCGCCGGTAGCATTATAGATGGCGTTCAGTATAGCCGGATGAGGTGCGGTCAATGGTGCTTCACCGCAACCTGCAGCTCCGAAGAGGCTGTTCGGACGTGGATGAGATTCTTGGTAGATAACTTCCAAGTCATAAGGTACATCCGTCGGGTATGGAATTCCGCATCTGAGAAGATTTGTGTGCTTCTCAAGATCTTCGAAATCCTCTGTTAACGCAAGTCCGATACCTTGTACAAGTCCTCCGTAGAACTGTCCGTCTACAACGGATTTATTCATTACAGTTCCCACATCGGTAACACAAGTAAATTTCTCTACCTTAACCTTGCCGGTTTCGGTGTCAACAGCCACCTCAGGCAGGAAGATGCTGTACATATATGCCGGGAAAGGATCTCCTTGACCGGTTTCCTGGTCTAGTGCGACCGAAGCGGTGAAAGTATAAACTCCCTTTACATGGGTGTCTATTCCCTCAGCCTTCATTTCCTCATATGTCCTGTATGTTCCGTCATCTTTCTTCATCGCCTTGACCAGATTTTCACAGGCTATACGTGTTGCATTACCCGACATTACAGTTGAACGGCTGCCGCCGGCAGGACCGGAATTCGGGGTGTGTTTGCTGTCGCATTGGAATAATTTAATGTCTTCCGGTTTAAAGCCTGCTTCTCTCAGCGCTTCATGGGCCGAAGTAAGAGTACCCATGTCGGCACCTTGACCGTGATCTTCCCAAGAGTTTCTGACCAGGACTGTATTGTCCGGTTGTAAGTCGGCCCAGCACTCGGAGACATCTGAGTTATCCAGGCTGCAGCCGTAGACACCTAAGGAGACGCCGATGCCGTATTTGATTTTCCCGTCAGAAGCGGTGTTCTTTTCTTCGACACGCTTCTTGGCTTCCAGATATTTAGGACGTGCCAGATCGTAAAGATCCTCTAAGCAATATACATCAGGTTTGCAGCCGGTTGGTGTGCGAGAGTCTTCACTTTCCTTGTAGCAGTTCATAGCTCTCATTTCAAAAGGATCTATGCCCATCTTGGCAGCAAGGCAGTCAATAGCTATATCGCTTCCCATAAAGGCTTGAGGTGAACCGTAAGCTCTGAATGCGGAACCCCATGCGTGATTGGTAAATACTGTTGAATTTTTGCTCCTTATACTCGGGATATCAAGTCCTGAACCTACAAACTGAGTCAGTCTGTGGGTAAGAAGATCGCCGAACTCCGAGTATGGACCGTGGTCAATGTAATTGCGGCCCCAGAGTGCCTGAATCTTACCGTCATCATCAGCAGCAAGCTTAATATTCATGAAGCCCGGACTTCTCTTTCCGGTATAAGTGATGGTTTGATACATGTTAAAGTTAAGGCTGACAGGGCGCTGTGTAACTAAAGCGGCAACTCCCAGCAGAGCCTCGTTTGTCGGCGAGAATTTATATCCGAAGGTACCGCCGGCATTATTTTGAACCATTCTTAAGTTTTCCATCTCAACACCGATACCTTCAG
>JAAYNO010000243.1 GCA_012520855.1 Clostridiaceae bacterium
ATGACGCGGGGTCTATTTCCCGCTTCTTCTTTTTAACTGCCGGCAGAGCTTTCCTCTGCTCACCGTAGATCAAATCGGGCTGCTGGTTGTTTATTACGGTTTCCCTTGTTATTATACATTTTTCAATATTGTCGACAGATGGGATATCGTACATTACATCCAGCATAATATCTTCCATGATTGCTCTAAGCCCGCGGGCTCCGATTTTTCTTTCAATAGCCCTGTCCGCAATAGCTTCCAATGCCTCATCTTCAACTTCCAGCGTGACGCCGTCAAGTTCGAACAGTTTTTTGTACTGCCTGACCAACGCATTTCTGGGCTTAGTTAAAATATCTACAAGTGCTTCCTTATCCAATTGATTTAATGTTACCACTATTGGCAGTCTTCCGACAAATTCGGGGATCAAACCATATTTAAGCAGATCCTGGGGATTGACCTGGGCAAATAATTCGCCCATATCTTTCTCTTTCCGGCTCTCTACATTAGCTCCAAACCCCATAGTTTTCTTTCCTATACGGTTTTCAATGATTTTTTCGAGCCCTTCAAAAGCACCGCCGCAAATAAACAAAATGTTCGTGGTATCTATCTGGATGAATTCCTGATGAGGGTGTTTCCTTCCTCCCTGAGGAGGCACAGATGCCATCGTGCCTTCAAGTATCTTTAAAAGCGCTTGCTGAACACCTTCACCGCTTACATCCCTTGTAATTGACGGATTGTCGGATTTTCGTGAAATCTTGTCTACCTCATCAATATATATGATACCTTTTTCAGCACGTTCAATATCATAATCGGCTGCTTGTATAAGCTTTAAGAGAATATTCTCAACATCCTCGCCTACATAACCCGCTTCAGTCAGCGAGGTAGCATCGGCAATTGCAAAAGGAACATTCAAAATTTTAGCCAGCGTTTGCGCAAGGTAGGTTTTCCCGCAACCCGTCGGTCCCATCAGCAGAATATTGCTTTTTTGCAATTCTATATCAATGCGGGTTCCTTCGTTATGGATACGTTTGTAGTGGTTGTACACTGCCACTGATAAGGTTCGTTTAGCTTTTTCCTGACCAATGACATATTCGTCCAGTATTCTTTTTATTTCCTTGGGTTTGGGAATCTCATCAAGGGGTTTATCAACCTGGATGTCCTCAAACTCTTCTTCAATTATCTCGGAACACAGCTCTATACATTCGTTGCAAATATATACACCAGGACCGGCAACGATCCGGTTGACCTGTTCCTGAGACTTCCCGCAAAAAGAGCATTTAACTTGCTTCTTTTCATCATATCTCGCCATTCTATCCCCCCTTAACTCTGGGCTCCATTACCTGGTCGATCAGTCCATATTCTTTAGCTTCGATTGCGTTCATGAAATAATCTCTTTCAACGTCGATCTCAATCTTGGAAAGAGGCTGTCCTGTCCTTTCACTCAATATCTGATTTATATGCTGCTTCATCCTTATGATCCATTCAGCGTGGATCTTAATATCGGTAGCCTGTCCCTTTGTACCGCCAAGAGGCTGATGTATCATAATGGTACTGTTCGGCAGCGAAAAACGCTTGCCTTTTGTGCCCGCAGTGAGGAGAAATGCTCCCATACTTGCTGCCATACCCACGCATATTGTTGAAACATCACATTTCACATGCTGCATAGTATCATAAATAGCCATTCCTGCTGTAATGGATCCTCCCGGGCTATTTATGTATAGCTGGATATCCTTGTCGGGGTCTTCAGCTTCCAAAAAAAGCATCTGGGCTACGATCAGGCTTGCTGAAACATCATTCACTTCATCGCTTAATACTATTATTCTATCCTTTAAAAGTCTTGAATAAATATCATAGGATCTTTCACCTCTGCTGCTCTGTTCTATAACTATAGGTACTAATGGCATAAACATACCTCCTTAATGTGTATCTAAAACACGGTACTTTATATAGATTACCAAAGCAACCGGTGTTTTAGTCAGTTTTCCCGGAAAGATTTTTATTTCTTTGCGTTTTCAACAAGTAATTCAACCGTCTTCTTACGTTCAATTGAATCCTTAATATATTCTATATCGTCATCACGTAAATGTTTCTTCATTTCTTCCACCGATTGATTGTACCTTGCCGCCATTTGTTCAAGCTCTGCGTCGTATTCTTCGGGTGTAGCTATTATATTTTCGACTTCCGCAATTTTTTCAAGAACAAGCTGGGTCTTAACATCCTCAAGAGCATTATCATGATAATCGGATCTGATCTTTGAAATATCGGTACCCATCATCTGCACATAATTTTCCAGGCTCATGCCCTGGTAGCGAAGCTGTAAATCAAGCTGACGCATCATGTCATCCAGACGATGATTTACCATAACCTCAGGTATATCACAAGCGGCATTATCCACTGCCTTCTTTATCAGCTCTTCTTCAAACTTCCTGTCTGCTCTGGCCTGGGCTTGCTCAGTAAGCTTTTTCCTGATATCGTCTTTATACTCTTCCAAGGTTTCAAATTCACTTACATCAGATGCAAACTCATCGTTTATTTCGGGCAACTGCTTAAGCTTGATCTCATTGATCTTCACCTTGAACACCGCGGCTTTCCCCTTGAGTTCCTCACTGTGATAATCTTCGGGGAATGTGACATTTACGTCAACTTCATCGTTTAAGTTTGCACCGATCAGTTGTTCCTCAAAACCTGGAATAAAGGTCCCTGAGCCGATCACAAGATTGTAGCCTTTGGCTTCTCCGCCCTTAAAAGGCACTCCATCCACACTGCCCAAATAATCAATATTCACAGTATCACCACTGGCAACGGGACGATCCTCGACCGATACGAGCTTGGAATTTCTCTCAACAATTCTATTGAGCTCTTCGTCTATATCCTCTTCTGTTATAACAACAGGATCCTTTACTATTTCAAGGCCTTTGTATTCACCAAGCTCAACCTCGGGTTTCACAGTAACCGTAGCTGTAAAAATAAGAGGTTCACCGCTTCCGATCTGAACTATATCTATCTCCGGTCTGTCAACAGGGTGGATATCATTTTCTTCGACAGCCTTGTCATAGGCATCTGCACATGCATAATTTATAGCGTCCTCATAAAGGACCTGTTCGCCATAGTATCTTTCGACCAGGTTACGAGGCGCTTTTCCCTTTCTGAAGCCAGGAATATTAAAACGTGCTCTGTTTTTGCTAAAAGCCTTATCCAAGCATTGATCAAATACCTTTGCTTCTACCTCGATTTCCAGCTTCAAAATATTTTTTTCGATCTTTTCGATTTTTACACTCATGTGTGTTCCTCCAACTGATATTATTCCGTTTCGACTTCATTCGAACTAAGCTTCGCATATTATACCATAGAATAGGAATGTCTGCCGAAATATTTGCTGATTCAAAATACGCTTCGCATATTATACCATAGCCATTATTCCAATCCAATAGCCAGTAGAGAATACTGACAGATTTCGGCCTATTTTCAGACTATCCTTACAGGATCAAAATCGACAATGTTGCACGAAACCAAGTGATATTTCATATTATCAATATTCTCATTTTTCCATGAATCGTTTGCTTTACTATGTATGTGACCGTAAACGCAAATACTGACACCGTACTCATCCAACAGGCGCGAAAAATCGTTTGGATCATGATTCGTATCAAAAGGAGGATAATGGAGCATGGTGATTATTTTCTTACCTGTCTTGCTTCCTTCTTTCAGAGAATTTCTAACCCTTTCCAATTCACGATGGTATATTTTCTTGTCTTCCTTACTAAAGCCGTCATCGTCAGCCGGCTTCCAGCCCCTTGAACCGCAAATCGCGTAACCATCAGCTTCATACATATTATTATGTAACATTTTAAGTGACTTGTATCCCTTTTCCTTACAGTGCCGTTCAAATTTCTGACGTGTACTCCACCAGTAGTCATGGTTGCCTTTGATCATGATCTTAGTTCCAGGCAGAGCTTCAATAAAGGCAAAATCAGGATCAGCCTCTTCAAGATTAATCCCCCAGGAGATATCTCCCGGGATAAGAACATAATCATCATATCTGATTTTACGAATCCAGTTTTCTTTTATAATTCCTGTGTGATCTCCCCATCCAAATATATCCATCGGTTTATTTGTCCCGAGAGAGAGATGCAAATCGGAAATCGCATATATAGCCATCCAACACTTCCTTTATTCGCCGTTCTTAACCAATGCAAAACGAATTATACCTTCTGCAGCAACAGCTCCGTCTACAGATGCTTTTACCGCTACCTTCCCCATATCTCTCCGGAATGCCAAAAATTCGGCTTCCAACAGAAGAGTATCACCGGGAACGACCGGACGTCTGAATTTCATGCTTTCTATCCCTGTAAACAATCCCAGCTTCCCTTTATTATCAGGAAGCAACAGACCTCCTGCACACGCGCATTGAGCAAGGGCTTCCACTATCAATACCCCCGGCATGAGCGGATTATCAGGGAAATGGCCTTGAAAGTAGGGCTCATTATTAGTTATATTCTTTATTCCCGTAACCTTCATACCAGGCTCTATCTGTGCAGCTCCTTCCCTGGGCAGCAGTATAAGTTTATCCAATAACAGCATGGGATATCTATGAGGTAATAATTTTCGGATCTCAGAAGAGTTCAGTTCTTTTTTTTCTTCCTGCATATAAACCTCCTAATCTTGTTCCCAATTATGCCAGATGTTCTGGACATCGTCATGATCCTCAAGTCTATCTATCAGCTTCTCCATTTTTTCAACTGCCTCCGGATCGGTAAGTTCTGTAGTAGTTTTCGGAATCATGGTGACCTCAGCCGATAAAAAAGATAATCCTTTGTTCTCAAGAGCATCACACATACTGGAGAAATCCTCAGGTTCAGTTATTATTTCGTAGTATTCATCTTCAGTTATAAAATCCTCCGCTCCTGCATCCAAAGCGGCTATCATCAAATCATCCTCATCAATGGAGGAATCCTTCTCGATAATGACCTGTCCTTTCATATCAAAGAGAAAGGAAACACAGCCGGTAGTACCCATATTCCCGCCGAATTTGTCAAAAATATGTCTTACATCCCCCGCGGTTCTGTTGCGGTTGTCGGTATAAGTTTCGACCATAACAGCCACGCCGTTAGGACCGTATCCTTCATAGGTTATAACCTCATAATTTGCTCCATCTCCCTCTCCCGCAGCCTTTTTTATGCTTCTCTGAATAGAATCATTTGGCATATTATTAGCTTTTGCCTTGGCTATAACATCTTTCAGCTTAGCATTTACCGACGGGTCAGCTCCTCCGCTTTTGACAGCTATAGCTATCTCACGCCCAAGCTTTGTAAACATCTTTCCTTTCTGGGAATCAGTTTTTTCTTTCTTGCGCTTAATATTGGACCACTTTGAGTGACCTGCCATAAAAAACACCCTCTTTACTCTTTTTTTTCCTTATTTTTATCTTCTAAAACATTTCCTTCGATATCAATGCGAATATTCTCCATGCCTGCCTCTTCAAGGCGCAGCACACCTCCGGTTATTTCCCGGATCTGATTTTCCAGAAATTCCTTTCGCTCAACAGGTGAATAAATAGTAAATGTTACCACGTCGGTGTATGTGGTATCAGCTATAATAAACTCCTCACTTAAAAGCATATTCTGAATTTTCCCGGACAAATGATATTCTATGGGTAATCTTAGTTTAAGGCAAGGCTTTACCCATATTTCACCACCGTCTTCCAGCCCTCCCGCACAAGCTTTGCTGTAGGCTCTGACCAATCCACCAGCACCGAGTAGGATCCCTCCAAAATATCTGGTCACAACCACAACGACATTCTGAAGCTGTTTTTTCTTTATAACGTCAAGCATTGGCAGACCGGCTGTTCCCTGAGGTTCGCCGTCATCACTGTACCTCTGGTATAAAGAATCGGTTCCTGCAGAATATGCATAACAATTATGTGTTGCATCCCAACAGGCCGTTTTAAGTGACTGAATGTAGTCTATGGCTTCAGACTCGGTTTGTATGGGCTTAGCCCGGGCTATAAACCGGGACCGTTTTTCTTCAAGAAGGAAATATCCCTCTTTCATCAAGGTTTTATAGCTTCTCAATTTATATAGACCTCCATAGAACAAGTACGGCTGCCGCCGACTTAGTTCACATAGTCTTGGCTAAACCAAGACATTAGAAATA
>JAAYNO010000244.1 GCA_012520855.1 Clostridiaceae bacterium
AATATAAAAGCCCTGGAAATTTTCCATTTTTCAGGGGGGATACGAAAGTAACTGGTGTAAGCCAGTGAAATAAATAGTTTAGGTCAAAATTCATTCAGAATTTTTGACACTACGAGTATATTGAGGGAGGTAATAATAATGAATGATTTGCGAGAGGTTATTATTGAATTTACGCAATCCGAATTAAAAATAAAAGAAGGTAAGGGTACAACGATTATGATCTCATACATACGCAGCCAGTAAAACTAATAAATAGAACATATTCAAAAACAGCAACAATTAGCCGTGTCCCTGCTTCTCTTTAAATCCTCTATTAACAGGGCGGATTGACAAAAAAATTATGTATTGGTAAAACAGCGATGTTTATTGCAAAATAAAAACGGACAAAGTTGCAAATAAAAATTCCCCAGTATAGCAACAGCGGCACATGCATCAGCCGAGAGAAAAACTGATGAAACGCCTTACTGGAGAATGCTTAAAAAAGATGGCGAACTTAATGAAAAGTATCCGGAAGGTATCGACGGGCAGAAACTCCGACTGGAGATGGAAGGACATAAAATAATTCAAAAAGGAAAAAGGTATTTTGTTAAGGATTATAAGGATAAGTTATTTGAAATCACACATTAATTGCACTGGAAGATTTGGATAATTATTTAAACGATAATTATTCGAAAGAATAGGGAGTGCGTGACATTGCTGCCAAAAGATTCCTTTAAGGACATGACTTTAGATATATAAGAGGATATCATTAAATTCATTATGTATATTTTGTCGAGAATGACAACAAGATCACAAAAGTTGATACATCTTTAAGGTGGTCATGAAAGCAGGCACAACAAACAAGCAGTTTTAAAAGCTTATGCGCTGGGAACTGCAAAGGTTATATAGACAGCAAGGCTAATACACTAACTGGCAGTGCCGAAAATGCAGACTGGAGTTCAGGAAAATAAATCAAGACCTGAAATATAAGAAAAAATTACTCATGTCATGAAAACATGGGTGAATTTTTTGATTTTTTACCTATAACTTATTGAAATTGGGAATAATTATACATATAATGTAATCATTAAGGAGTGATTTTTATGGCTGATGTGAGGCTTCTGCCTCCAAATGCAGAACTTGAAACGAAGAGAGTATTGAAACAGCTTGCAAGATCTCACAGGGCATTAGCAGAACTGAAAGGTTTTGTGAGCATGATACCAAATAAAAATATTCTTATAAATGCTGTAATGATTAATGAAGCCAAAGACAGCTCTGAAATCGAGAATATTATAACTACACATGATGAATTATTTAAGGCAATGTCTCAAAAAAACTATAGCAATCCGGCGGCCAAAGAAGTCGTGAACTACAGGACTGCGCTTTGGCATGGTTATGAACTGGTAAAGGAGAGACAGGTTTTATCAACAAATATGATTATTGAAATTCGACAGCTAATTGAGAAAAATCGTGCCGGAATAAGGAAACTTCCGGGTACTGTCCTGAAAAATGAAGCGACCGGGGAAGTGGTATATACCCCTCCGAGCGGAGAAAAGGAAATAATGGCTCTTATGGACAACCTCGAAAAATATATAAATAACGATTATGACAATGTTGATCCTCTAATTAAGTTAGCGGTAATTTATTACCAGTTTGAGACAATACATCCATTTTATGATGGCAATGGGAGGACAGGAAGAATTATAAATGTATTGTATCTCATTTTGAAAGAATTATTGGATAGTCCGATACTTTACATCAGCAAATATATAATTCGTAATAAATTAGCATATTACAAGCTGTTGCAAGAGGTACGGACAAAAGACAGCTGGGAAGAATGGATATTGTTTATTCTTGATGGGATAGAACAGACCGCTGAAGAAACATTACTGCTTGTAAAGAAAATAAAAAATATCCTGGAAAAGACAGCCGAAGATATTAATAATATATTGCCCAAAATATATTCAAGAGAACTTGTAGACTTACTTTTTTATGAGTTCTACACTAAAATAGTTTATATAGAAAAAGGACTTAATATTACAAGAAAAACAGCATCAAATTATTTGTCGTCGCTTGAGGAAAAAGGGTTCCTGATATCGCAGAAAATCGGTAAAGAGAGGATATTTCTGAATAAGCGTTTATTTGATATTGTAAAACAAGCAGGTATATATAGATAGGGAATAGACAAACAATAAGCGGACATAAATCTTAATTTAAGGAAAAGAAATTTGCGTTATAAAAAGCCGCAAACTATACTACAAAAGGAAGTGAAAAAATGCAAATTGCATTAACTAAAAAATTAACGGATGCTATGGGAATAAATTGTGAATCCGCGTTTGAGGATCAAAACCCGCTGTTCTGCTGGACGGCAAATTGGACAAAAGTATGGGATAATCGCA
>JAAYNO010000043.1 GCA_012520855.1 Clostridiaceae bacterium
GAGGGCATCAAAGGAGCTGAAGCTACCGCAGTTGCGATTTATATGGCACGTCGTGGATTTACTAAAGGTGAGATCCGAGAAAAAGTTGAGCGCAATTATTATGAGTTGAATTTCAGGATAGATGATATCAGGAACACTTACGAATTTAACGAGACTTGCCAAGATACCGTACCACAAGCGATTCAGGCTTTTTTGGAATCAACATCCTTTGAAGATGCGATACGGATAGCAATTTCGGTCGGCGGTGATAGCGACACTTTAGCTGCAATCACAGGCTCTATTGCGGAAGCTTATTATGGAGTACCTAAGGACATCAAAGACAAAGCACTTAATTATCTTGATAGTGATTTGAGGGCTATCTATGATGAGTGGTATGAGTTTATTGGAAACGAAGGTACGGCTAACAAGTTTAAATTGCTAACAAAATACATTGGGAAAATCTTAGAAGCCGAGTCTTATGGCGAATGGTTTATTGATAGGGAAAACGATGGTACACCAGAGCATCCAATCCAAATGCCATTCGTTAATTTCGGGGAGATTGTTAAATCGTTTGTTGATGACTTTTACCTGTTCTCGGAGAGCCATCCAGAATACCAGCTTACAGAATATGGTTCAATTCTCGAAAAAAATGGCCTTAAATGGGATGATGCATCGATGCGAAATGCTGAAGTCGATGCTTTGGATGAACAATGTTTACTTGCGCTTATGATGGGGGCAATCCGTGCGGAAAGATTCAGTGATGGAGCCTTATTGAGTTTTTTCAAAGATGGCTATATATTGAAATGGCTCAAGCGACTTAAGGTTATCGATGACAGCAATGTTTCAACACCGATTGAAGAAATTTATTTTGAAATAGGTGGATTTGGTGGATATGATACGTATCGAATTACCGTCAATGATAATTCTGCTTCATTCATAACGACACTGTGGTGCGAAGAGCCGATCGAAAAGCAATATTCACCAGAAGAAACAAAAATTCTCCTTGATGCCTTTGAGGCTCTCCATGTTGAATACTGGAATAGCGAGTATATTGATCCTGGTGTTTGTGATGGAACGCAATGGGAGTTGACAGTTAAATATAAGGGGCAGAGAGGCACTGGATGGGTTGGTAGCAATGCTTATCCAAGCAACTGGGATAACCTCTTGGCCATGTTTGGAATCGATTATGAGGATGAAGATTATGAAGATGAAGATGCTTAAGATAGAATCTTGAGGTGGTTAAATGCTTACAATTGAGGAGTATATCGCTCGCAGAAAAAAAGAAGATAAGCTCAATGAGTTTGACCTAGATGAACGGACTCAGAACATGAAATCCTGTGTTGACTATGTATTTGAGTACTTTAACAACTATCTGAATATTACTGAGGCCGAAGAAAAAACAGTGCTACAAAATGAAAAGTTGGAGAAATATCGAAAGCAGCTCCAAGATTATGAGCCTGAAGTGAGAGATTGGGCGGTTAGTATGTATGACGAATATGGAAAGCAGGTCCACAAGTATATCGGTAATATGTTGAAGGAGGATGAGCTGTTTTTTCTATATAATACTGACAGTGAATTCAGAAGTGTCTCATATGACTGCTATACTAAACTTATTAAAAAGCTTCCATTTCTTA
>JAAYNO010000245.1 GCA_012520855.1 Clostridiaceae bacterium
AAGTATTGAACAGATCAGTATGATGGATGCATTGTTTGCATAGAAAAGGAAATGTTATGAATTTCAAAAAAGCTGCTATTGACAAAGTTGTGGAGACTCTCAGGAAGAATCTGGGGGAAGTAAGTTCTAAGATAGCAATCAATACTCGACAGATAAATAGATTGTCTGATGAGCAAAGAGTACTTAAAAAACAAAAGTACGAGATATGCTTGGCTATCAGGGAACTACTAAAAAAATAGTGGGATGAAAAAAATGACCTTCAAGCAGAAAGTGGCAGTGTTGACAGCGTTGATTGTTCTGGGAGTGATTAAACTTTGTATCTGGGGAGAGTGAAAGATGATTACAGAAGCAAATTTACTTGAGTATGGTTTCAAAAAAAACGAAGGCGATGCAGCTATTTTTCATCCTTACGAAAAAGAAGTCTGTGATGATGTGTCTTTATGTGTAACTATGCAGAGGAATGAACCAGAATTTTGTATACTTACACCGGATGGAGTGCTGTATCTGCAGATTGCTAATCTTAACGAATTGAAAATTATTGAACAGTCAATAACTGGGTATGAACAGCACTAAGCGAGGCGGTGAAAGAATGAGTGATCCAAAGTATGAAAATGTTGGAGATATTACTACAAGGGTGATGGAAGAATGTGCAGAAGTCATTCAGATTGTATGCAAGGTTCAAAGGTTCGGGTGGAACAATTATCATCCAAAAGATAAGGATAAAACACCTAATTGGAAGCTGGTTTTAAAAGAGATTGACGATCTGGAAAAGAGAATAAGTCAAATTAAAAAGTACATTGCTATTCAAACGTTCAACGGCAACATGACTGAAACAGGACAATAGATAATGATTCCCACAGCTAACAGTTACTATTCAGGCGGTGGACTATTTGACATTAAAATTATGTCTTTATAAAAAGAGGAAATAAACCAGAATGCATACCAGTGGAGGTGGACCCTTCGGGAAAGGAATTTGTATGAAGAATTTAAATGAGATTGCTGACGCGGTCCATGCGCTTGCATGGGAAAAGGGCTGGCACTCAAACGATGAGAGCGAAGATGCTTTTGTCGAACGCGCCTGTAATAATCTCCATGATGAAGTATCTGAGCTGCACGAAGCATGGAGAAACAATCAGCTGCATGAATTTTGTGATAAGGCAGGCCAGATGGTGGAGCATGGGCTACCGGCCCTGACCTGCATAGAAGAGGAATTTGCAGACATTATCATCCGTGTGCTGGACAACTGCCGGAAATTGGATGTTGACATTCTGAAAGCGGTCATAGCAAAGCACGAATTTAATAAACTCAGGGCTATGCGCCACGGCGGGAAAAGGAGCTAAGATCCCAATGAAAAAACTATTAGCGGTGCTGTGCTTCGTTCCGGTGGGGGTGGTGTTGTTGGCTGCTATAGGTGCTCTGCTTGCTATGGTGGTAAAGCTGATTCACTTATTATTAACTAATCCATTATCATTTTTAATTTCAATGGGTTTTGTTGCTGGGATGATGTTGGCTTATGCCACATTTGTCTATGGTATCCCTAAGCTCACCGCACTCGGTGCGAGACTGTGGAGGGGAAGATGATTTGCCCAGAGTGCAACAAAGAGCTTGAGGTACACGATACAACGTATTCAAATATCAATACAGATCGTGCCAAGATCGGTCAACATACAGGCAACATTTACAAGTGTGATGATTGTGAACAGTGTTGGATCGAGAACCTATTAACCGGAAATATTGAACCATGGAGTTATTAAAGGAGGACTCATGCTCTACCAAGTAGTCACGGGGGAAATCGGGGAGGGGGATGTTTCACGGTGGATTGATGGCAAAACAATATACCAAATAAGGGAGGCGCATGTTTAAGTTCAGAGGGAAACGTTTAGACAATGGTAAGTGGGCTTATGGTGATTTAGTTAGGCATCGCAAAAAATTACTAATAAGAGAACATAAAGAAGGCGGTTCATGGGCTGAGCACGAAATCGCCCCCGACA
>JAAYNO010000246.1 GCA_012520855.1 Clostridiaceae bacterium
CACACAGGGAACTTGCCAGAAGGGCGGTCAGAGAGTCACTGGTCCTTCTTAAGAACGAAAGTAATATATTACCACTGAAAAAAAATATAGATATTCTTCTTATTGGTCCGGGTATAAATAACATAGGATACCAATGCGGCGGCTGGACCATTGAATGGCAGGGAGACAAAAAGAATGACCTGGTCCCCGGAGTATCGGTGCAGGAAGCCTTTGAGGCGGTGGCCGCCGAGAACGGAGGAAGGGTTATCACCGATTATACGAAAGCGGATGAAGCTGATGTCGTTGTGCTTGTTATCGGTGAAAGCCCTTATGCCGAAGGTGTTGGAGACAACGGGTCATTAACTCTCTACAGCCATACCGCCATGGCGGGGAACCGGGAAGCCGTTAGAATTGCCAAAGAAACAAGTCTACCTATAGTTACCATAATGATCGCCGGGAGACCGATGATCATTACCGAAGAAATCCTTGATTGGGATGGATTTATAATGGCCTGGTTGCCTGGAAGTGAAGGGGGAGCAGGAATCGCCGATTGCATTTTCGGTGACTATGATTTCACCGGGAAATTACCTGTTACCTGGCCAGAAAATGAAAAGCAGTTCGGATATACCACTAACAATAAAAATTATAACGAAGAAAAAGTTTTATTCCCATATGGTTATGGATTAAGTTACTGACATGACTAATATGTTTCAATTTCCAACAGCAGTTATAAGCTGTGTTTGGAATTTGAAAATAAATCTCTTCAAAAAAATTAAAATAGGAGGGTTAACATGAAAAAATGGGTGGGACTAATACTGGCAGTTCTGGTCCTCGCAGCAATGTTATCAGCATGTGGAAAGGCAAAATACACAGCTCTTGATACCGACATCTCAGGTGAACTTTCAGTAATGCTATGGTCTGGAGACAACTCATACATAGAAGATATCGGACATAAAGATCTGGCACCTGAAGATCTTCTTTCCCAGAACATCGCAGCGACATATGCGACCGCAAAGGCATTCAACGCGATTTATCCAAATGTAAAAATCAGTGTATACGCTAAGTCGGGCGGACCTGACGACAATGACACACCATGGGCACAGGAGCTTGAGAATTTTAAAGCTGAGCACGGCGCATATCCTTCATTGTACGCAAGTACGGACTTAGTAGGCGATATTTCAAAGGGATTGGTAGCAGACCTCTCTGTTTTCAAAGACGACCCAATGTATCAAAGCTTTAATAAATCAGTTATGGACATGATGAACTTTGACGGATTCCAGGGAGGATTGCCGCAATACCTTATCCCTTGGGGCGTATATGTAAATAAGTCATTAGCTGAGAACAACAATCTGGACGTTCCGGATCCGGACTGGACCATTGACGAATATGTCGATTTTGTGAGCCAGGCGAATAATAAGGATTTCTGGGGAGCAATGGATGTTCCGCTGTCCTTCATCGAATCGGGTTCGAAATCAATCATTTACCAGATGGCAAAATATGACGGCAAAGGTGATTATGTAAACCTGAATGGCGATGATGTAAAAGATTTGATCAACTACATACCGAAAATGGCAAAAACCGCTATATGGCCTCAGAACGATTTGGGTAACATACCTGCCGAGGTCATGGAACAAAACGGCTGGTGGAGCTACAATTTCTTTATCAACAATAAGATCCTCACCCTTGACGGTGATCCCTGGATGATGGGGGATGCGGCACATCCGAATCCTGATCACTGGGGCCGTGTTAAAGCTGATGATTGGGATATTTATCCCAGACCCGCAACGAAGCATCAACCCATCACTGTAGGTGTTGTATTGGATCCGTTTGCCGTTCACAACTACGCTCTTGATGACGGAAATCCCGAGCTTTCTGAAACCGAAGAAGCCCAGCTTAAATTAGCATACACCTTTGCTACATTCTGGGTAGGAGATACAAGGGCGATCAGGGCTCGCGCAG
Source organism: Clostridiaceae bacterium (assembly GCA_012520855.1). Lineage (GTDB taxonomy): Bacteria > Bacillota > Clostridia > DSM-8532 > DSM-8532 > DTU059. The sequence continues at coordinate 1,939 of JAAYNO010000246.1, forward strand.
ACCAGGAGTTCAATGATAACGGTACTTTAAAGACCTGCTTGAACGATTCCTTCCCGCTGGTAACCGGAGATGCCTTCAAGGAACAGATGGATATCTGGTATGAGGTTGAAACACATCAAAGATTTGCCGACAAAAACAAGATGCCTGGTTTCCATAAAGTGCTCGAGATTTGGGAAAAAGGTCAATTCTGGGATATTTCCGACAAATCGTATCCTTACTATTTCTATGAAGAAGGTACCCGCAAGGAAAACCTCTATGAATGGAAGAACTATTGGAATAAAGATATTACCGGCGCACTCAGAACTGACGCTAACTTTGTGGATGTATTAAAATCCAAGCTCAATGACTGGAATATTGTAAGCAATGAGAGATTCAGACAATCAGCAGCCGAGTTGAAGGAAGCACTTAAGAGGTATTACGGATATACAGATTAGGATCTTATCTGGCTGCAGGATTACTTATTAGCAAATAACTAAGATGGAGAGAGATTTCACCATGTGATAATCTCTCTCCGAATAATAATTTAGATGATGGGATTCAGGCATATATAAGAAGGAGCTGCCCATATGAAAAAGGTTATTATAGTGATATGTCTCATAGCTATTATCGTCTTCGGTACATATTTGATCATTGTTGCCGGAAGCGTCGATACAGGGCATATAGAGGTAGATCAGACATTATTGAAGCAAAGCCGTGATTTACTTAAGGATACACTTAACTATCAAAGGAATACATATCTGGATTATATCAAGGGAGCCAGCGTTAATTACGGTACCGAAGTGTATCATGGAACGCCGATAAGCAGTATGAACCATGAAAGCACCGGGTATGACGGGATCCAGGGCAAAATCAATATCGACGAGTCTGCTTTATATGAGATCGATGTTGAGAAGGAAGGCTATTATCATATCGTTGTAGATCATTATACAAAGGCCGATGTACTCGGAAATTTGACACTTGAAGTAAAAATCAATGGACAATATCCTTTTGATGAAGCAAAGTTTATTGATGTACCTTTACGATGGAAGGATGAGTCCAAGGAATTTGAATATGACAGTTATGGGGATGAGTCCCTTCCCAATCAAATCAGGATAGATGAATGGACACCCCTTGAACTATATAATAATACATATATAACAATCGACCCATTGCTTTTCAGGCTTGAAAAAGGAAAGAATACCATTGAATTTATTAATAAATCGTCCAGTGATTTATACCTGGGAAACCTTGTAGCAAAAGAACCTCAACAAACACCTTCCTATGAGGAATATCTCAGTTCGTTCACCGCCGGGTCCCCAAAAGCAATGTATCCTATAGATGCTATTATGTACACCGAAAAAAATTCATCTTTTATTCGTATGACAGCTCATCAGTCGCCATCGGTGGACCCCTTCGATCCTGTTTACAGAAAAATAAATATAATAGATGGCGCCGGCTGGATGGCAGGGGGCCAGGAAGTCTCTTTTGAGATCGATGTGGAACAGGATGGTTTTTACGAAATAGCTCTTCATTATAATAACAATAAAAGTGATTTTAAAACTTTCAGAAGCATAAAGATAGACGGTAAAATACCTTTCGCCGAAATGAGAAGCTATGGCTTTGATTATACAGGCGATGGAATATGGAAAACCAAGACCATTGAATCCGAAGACGGTACGCCATATAAGTTTTTCTTCAGCAAGGGCACCCATACCATATCCCTGAAGGCCGAAAATGCAAAGGTTGCACAAGGCTTGCAGGATATGCAGTTCTTGATAGACCATATAAACCAGTTTTCTTTGGAAATACGCAAAATAACCGGCAAGGAAGTTGACAGGAAAAGAACTTGGAAGCTGACAAGATATCTTCCCGAAACTGCTTCCTTCCTCGAAGCATATGAGACTGTGATCCTGGGGATACTTCAGGATCTACAGCAATATGCACCCAATGAATCGCGCTCATCCACATTGTCCTATCTTAAAAAAGCATTGGTGAAGCTGGATCTTATGCAGGAAGAGCCGGATGAACTGCCCCTGTATTTTGAAGACTTGTACAGCGGAACAGGTTCGGTAACACAGATGCTCGGTGATTCCATCGACAGAGTGAGAAGCCAGCCTATGTCCCTCGACACGATATATGTTTATAACGATACAGAGTTAGGCCGTGAAAATGCCGGATTTTTTGAGAAAATAGGAGCTGGAATAAAAGCTTTGGGTTCAACCTTCACCACTAAAAAGTATGTAATAGATAATGATGATACGGCGCTCAACGTCTGGGTCAGCCGTGCCATTACCCATGTTGACATAATGCAGAAGATGGTTGATTCACAATTTACAAAAAACACGGGGATAAAGGTCAAAATATCTGTTATGCCCGATCCTAACAAGATAATACTGGCAAATGCAGCAAATCAATCTCCCGATGTAGCATTGGGGCTGCCATCCCATATGCCCTATGATTTTGCTATACGGGGAGCAGCTTACGACTTAACTCAGTTTGACGATTTTTGGGAAATAGCCTCCGACACGGTTCCCGGAGCTATGATTCCCTATATTTTAAATGACGGAGTCTATGCCATACCTGAAACATTAAACTTCAATTCAATAATCTACAGGAAGGATATATTCCGAAGCCTTGGACTGGAGGTCCCGGACACCTGGGAGGATCTCATCCATATACTTCCCACATTGCAAAGGTATGGCATGAATTTCTACCATCCCATCGCGGGCGGAATAGCAATAAAATGGTTTTACCAGACCAGCACATTGATTTATCAATTTGGCGGAAGCTTATATTCGGAAGATGGCTTAAGTGCAAATATCAATACACCTGAAGCCGTTAAGGGACTGAGCTTCTTAAGTGAGCTGTTTACGGTCTATTCGCTTCCAGAGCAGGTTCCCATATTCTATAATTCCTTCCGCTATGGAATACTTCCCATAGGAATAACAGACTTCAACACATATTTGCAGGTCAAGAATGCAGCACCGGAACTGAAAGGACAGTGGGGGCTTGCCAATTATCCAGGTGTCAAACAGGAGGATGGCAGTGTTTCCAGATGGTATATCGGAAACGGGTCCGGGGCTGTAATTATGCAAAAAGCAAAGAAGCCCGACGAAGGCTGGGAATTCTTAAAGTGGTGGCTCTCAGCTGAGGTTCAGACTGAATATTCATACTTGCTTCTTTCCACATATGGCCCGGATTACGTATGGTTGTCGGCCAATCTGGAGGCAATAGATAATTCGCCTATCGAATATGAAGATAAAAAGATCATTCTTGAACAGGTCAAATGGATATCAGATATACCCAGAACACCAGGTCAATATATGCTTGAAAGAGGATTATCGGATATATGGAATGACAGCGTTTTTAAAGGGGCTATAACGAGAGTGGCCATTGATAAGCAGACTATTACTATAAACCGTGAGATTCGAAAAAAAATGATTGAATTCGGATTCATCGACGAAAATGGCAACATTCTTAAGCCTTATATAATTCGTGATGTCAAGTGGGTTGAAGAGCAAATGAGAAAGAGCGGGGTGGAAAATGGCAATGAGGGTTAATATTCGTACCAAATATGAACAAAGATCTTTCGGCGATGCTTTATCTTTATTTGCGCTTCTGCTGCCTTACGCGCTTGTTTTCATGTTGTTTGTCGCAATACCGATCGCGGTTTCGGTGATGCTTTCGCTTACTTATTTCAATGTTATTGAAGCACCCAGATACACTGGATTGTTCAATTATATAACACTGCTTACTCAGGATGAGGTATTTTCACGATATATACTGCCCAATACTGTTAAATACGCAATTATAGTAGGTCCTGGCGGATATATCCTGTCATTTATGACAGCCTGGATGCTTGCACAGATTCAACGGATCCCCAGAACTATCATGGCACTGGCTCTCTACACACCTTCCATGGTTGGGCCTGTTTTTATTACTGTTGTTTGGAGGACCCTCTTCTCGGGAGATGAGGCGGGTTATATTAATGCTTTATTGATCCGGCTTGAGTTGATAGACAAGCCTATACAGTTTCTGTTATCCTCGGAGTACATAATGGGGATCATGATACTCGTATCACTCTGGAGCTCCATGGGTATAGGATTTCTGGCGATGCTTGCAGGTATACTCAATGTCAATGAGGAGCTTTATGAAGCCGCGTATATGGATGGGCTCAGAAACAGATTTCAGGAGATCATTTATATAACTATTCCATCTATGAAGCCACAGATGCTGTTCGGGGCTGTTATGGCTATCGTCAATGCCTTTAATACCGGCTGGATAGGTGTGACCTTGTGCGGTGCCAATCCTACACCAGGTTA
>JAAYNO010000044.1 GCA_012520855.1 Clostridiaceae bacterium
AAAGCTTTTAGGGAGGGAGATCAGCATAAAACATACGACGGCATAAGCTTGATTTTTTATTCACTTGCTAATACAGACCCTAACACCAGATACGATGTAAGCAATTTTCTTATTGATAAAGGTGTTGTTGTTATATAATGCCCCCCGTTGTCAAGACAATTTTTTTTATTTTTTAAGTTAGATGCTCCTTTCTTCAAATTTGTATATATTACCATTAGTGTGATGCAGCTACTAGATGTTAAGGACGGGCGGGTTCTGCCCGTTTATTGGAGGCGCAACCGAAAATCCTTGACATCCACCCATATAGGATTTATCCTTTTGCCCGCCGGGCTGTTTATAACAGGCCGGCTGCCTTCCGGCGAGGATAGGGTTTGGGGCAAAGCCCCAAGATCCTACACTGCCTTTGGTAAATCTGCCAGATTGAAATAGTATTCGGCAGGGGTTTTATACCCCAGGGATTGATGCGGCCTTTGCCAATTATAGTAGTCAATGTATTCTTTGACCATCTCCCGAAGTTCATGGCCGGTCTGGTATTCTTCAAGGTACAATTTTTCCCACTTAAAAGAGCGAAAGAAACGTTCTATCCTTTGATTGTCTAGTGCTCTGCCCTTGCCGTCCATTGATACTTTTATACCATTCTCCTTGAGAATGCCAAGATATTGTGCATTCGTAAATTGTGAACCTTGATCACAGTTTATAATTTCGGGTCTGCCATATTTTTTTATTGCTTTTTTTATGGTGTCTATAACAGCTGCCTTTTCTAATGTATTAGACAAGGTATAACCAACGATATACCGGGAGTACCAATCGATTATCGCAACAAGATACATAAAGCCATGTTTCATACGGCAATAGGTGATGTCAATTGACCATACGTAATTTGGCCTGTTAATATCTAACCCTCGTAAAAGATATGGATAAATATACTTACTGTTTAGCCTTTTGCTTAGGTTAGGTCCTGGGCAAAAGCCCTGTATTCCCATTTTACGCATGTATCTGCGGGTCCTTTTCTGATTGATGCATGTGTCATAATCTCGCCGGAGTATTTTTGTCATTCTGCGATAGCCATATTCCGGATGGGCAGTGTAGATCTCGTCAATCAGACGCATTGTCCAAAGTTCATCACTGCTTACCGGGACAGGCTTATAATACAGGCCCGTCCTGTTTATACTAAGAAGCTTAGCCTGTCTGCTTATGCTCAATTTTTTATCGGCCCTGTCGACTAGATTCATGCGTTCTTCACGGGATTTAGAATTGGCCAGATTTTTTTTTAAGCCAGGTAACTTCATACGAAAGCTGCCCTATCTGCCTCAAAAGCTCGTCCTTCTCCTTTTCATGGGACCGCTTGACCTTTTCTATCCCATCGGTTTCTTTGCTGAAGGCCCTGCCGGCATTATTCATGAATTCAGCTTTCCAGCGGCTTAACTGATTCGGATGAATTTCATGCTCCAGGGCAATCTCATTCAGCGTTTTTTCTTCCCGTAAGACCTCGATAACTAT
>JAAYNO010000045.1 GCA_012520855.1 Clostridiaceae bacterium
AGTGCAATCGGAGATTGCAAATGGGTGCCCGGGAACCTTGTATCATTAACTTGCCACTCTGCTTCGCAGAGCTTATGACGTCTTCGACGTCATACAGCAATGAATTGCTGTACAACTTATGATATAATAACCCCTGAGAATATATCGGGGGTTATTTTTATGGCCGTAAAATCAAGTGGCTTTAAAAACTATGAAAAAGACGTCAATAAAGAGAGCCAGGATAAGATAAAAGATCAGCTTAAAAGCAGAAATTTATCCGGAGTCTATCTTTTTCATGGAAACGAACCCTTTCTGATTAACTATTATGTAGATGAGCTAAAGAAGCTGGTTCTGGACAATGATAATCAAAGCCTTAATCTATCAGTCTTTGAAAACAGAATAGATATTGATGATCTTATTGATGCCTGTGATACTTTTCCCATATTCGCAGAAAAAAAGCTCGTTATTGTTAAAAACTCCGGCTTGTTTTACAGTAAAGCAAAGAAAAACACAGCAGCAGACAAGGATAAAAATATGCAGGAAGAAGAGGATACCAAGCCTGAGCAAGGTACAGCTTCCGGCAACAGAGCCCAGGAAGCGCTAAGCGAGTATATTCCCGAAATACCTGAAACAACCTGTCTTATTTTTATAGAAAGCAATGTGGATAAAAGGCTGAAAGTATTTAAGCAAATATCCAAATACGGAACAGTCCTGGAGTTTAATCGCAATAACCCAAAATATCTGGTTCGCTGGGTCATCAAAGGTATGAATTCAGTGGGCAAACGCATATCTGATGAAGCTGCCGGATATCTTGTGGCTATAAGTAATCCGGATATGTATACCTTAAGGAACGAGATTTTCAAACTTGCTTCATATGCAGCAGACCGGGAAGAGGTAACTTTGGAGGATGTAAAGCTTTTGGCTATACCAACAATAAAAAGCGTTATATTTGACCTTTTGGATGCCGTTGCCAGGAAGAATACTCAAAAGGCTCTTAATATACTGGATGATATTCTCTCATTGAAAGAACCTGAACAAAAAATCCTTGCCATGCTTTCCAGGCAGACGGGCGAATTATTAAAGCTAAAACTGTTAATGGAGGACAAAGCTTCCCGGACCGAAATAAACCGGTATTTTCAGGGAAAGCATCCATATGCCATGAAAATAATGACAGAGCAGGCTGTAAGTATGGACGCAGGCTATCTAAAAAACCTGTTAACAAGCTTAATGGAAGCAGAAACAAACTATAAAAAAGGGCTGATCGATCCTAGACTCGCTTTGGAAGTACTGATAGAAGGACTAAATACCCTTTGAACAGGTAAGAATTTAATGAGATTTGACCGGCTTATTTGTGCATAACGCTTTATTGCATTTATCAAAGTGAGAAGATATAATTTATTGTAGTAAATAAAGTTACAGTATATAAATCATGGCATTAATCACTTTTAGAGGATAGGAGCAATCGTGTGCCGGGTATAGGGGACATTTTCAGTTATATCATGAATTTTTTAGGACTTAATGGACCGTGGGATATACTCAGAATGCTAATCGAAGTATCCCTGGTTTCATATGTCGTCTATAAAGGTATTCAGCTGGTTCGTGAAACAAGGGCTATCCAACTCGTTAAAGGACTCATATTTATTTTGATATTCTCTAAATTTTCAGAGATACTGGGGCTAAAAACCATAGCATTTCTTTTGCAGGGGGCTATACAGCTCTTTGGATTCAGTTTGATCGTACTATTCCAGCCAGAGCTCAGAAGAGCTCTTGAGAAGCTCGGAAGCAGCGGTTTTCAGGATATTATGTTAAGAAAGACTGATGAAGACAGGGTCAAAACTATTTCTGCAATTGAAGCAATTGTACAGGCATGTACCGTATTGTCCCAGGATTATATAGGTGCACTTATAATAATTGAAAGAGTAACAAAAATAGGGGATATAGTTAATACCGGGACCCAGATGGATGCGATTCTGTCCGGTGAGCTTCTGGTAAATATTTTTACTCCCAAAACTCCATTACATGATGGGGCTGTTATAATACGGGACAATACTATAAAAGCAGCTGCGTGTTACCTGCCCCTTACACAAAATGCCGGGCTGAGCAGAGAATTAGGAACTCGTCACCGGGCTGCCTTAGGAATAACCGAGGTATCAGATGCAATAGCTGTTGTTGTATCGGAGGAATCCGGGAAAATATCATATGCCCATAGCGGAGGACTGACCAGAAATCTGACCCCGGATATACTCAGAAAAGCCTTGACCAAATTCCTGCTGGATAGTGAAACAGACAGAAAGCTTTTTACATTCAGAAAGGTGAAGCAGGATGAACAAACTGATAAATAGTTTATTTGAAAAGGATTTGGTTATAAAGATTGTATCTATAATGACAGCAATCCTGATTTGGTTTGTTGTTCTTGATACCAACAATCCCTTTGAGGAAAGAACTTTAGCTGTTCCTTTAACAAGTAATATAGACATTCTTCAGAGAAAAAGCCTCCAGCTTGTCGGGACCCAGCTTCCAACAAGTGTTGATATAAAAATCAAGGGACGCAGATCGAAGATTTCTGGAGTTACAGCCAATGACTTCAGAATAACGATCGATTTATCCGAGGTTTCAGAATCAGGGTTTAAAAGGATCAATATTGAGGAACCGGAATATATAGGTGATCAGGATATAATTATAGTGGGGATCAACCCCACGACTGTAAATCTTAATTTTGAACGGATTATCGGCAAACAGTACCCAGTTAATGTGGAATTTACAGGATCACTTCCGGCGGGCTATGAAATAATCAACCTGAAAGTAGAACCAAGCAATGTTATCCTTGAAGAGAAGGAGAGCAGCATTTCACAGATCAGTAAGGTTGTAGCTTTCGTAAACCTGGATGAAGCCGATGACAATAAAGAGCTGGTGATACGCGGCTCTGTGCTGGACGATAACGACCAATTGCTTAGGCAATTTGAAGGGAAAGTACCTGTCATTGTGACCTTTAATCTTGCAAAGAAAGTTCCTGTGGCAGTGGCTACAACAGGCAAACCCGCAAATGACTTCTATTTGAAGAATATTAGATACTCCATGAACGAATTACGCATTATCGGATCAAGAAGCGTACTTGAAGGGATCAAGAGCGTAAGCGCCGAGGCTATCGACATTACCGATAAATCTGAATCGTTTACCATACCATTGGTAATAAACCCTCCCAAAGGAGTCACTGTTTACAAAGAAGACAGTGATAGATTGTCGGCCGAAGTAATCTTGGAAAAATCAATTACCAGAACCTTCAACATATCTCCGGGAATGGTATCAATATATGGCGGTGACACTTCGGGTGCAGTAGAATACAGGATCACCGATACTATTATTCCAATAACCGTAAAAGGCAAGGTCGATGATATCAATGCGGTCAAGACCGCAGACATAAGATTATCGATACGCGTAAACGATCTGGAGCCCGGTCAGCATGAAGTACCTCTTATCGTCAGTGTTCCCAATACTGTAAATCTCATCGGAGAATATAGTGTGAATGTGATGATAACGACCACACCAGTTACAGAACCTACTCCCGGTCTATAAACATTAAGATATTGGTGTTACCTGCAAGAAAGGGAGAGAACACAAATGAAATACTTGATTGATGATGCTTTAGTTGTGACCATGGATCAAAACATGGAGATTCTTCGATCCTGCGATGTTTTGATCGACAATGGCATTATCAGCGCTGTTGGCAAGCTTGATGCCGAACAAAAGCAAAATGCCTCTGTTATAAACGCATCGGGAAAGCTTCTTATGCCCGGCCTAATAAACGGACACTGTCATGTTCCAATGACTCTCATGAGAAATTTTGCCGATGATATGGATTTACAGACCTGGCTGTTTAATTATATTTTCCCGGCCGAGGAGAAACTAACAAGCGAGGACATATACTGGGGTGCGCTTCTGGGGATCATGGAAATGGTTGCAACTGGTACCACATGCTTTATAGATATGTATGACCATATGAATGATCTGGTAAGAGCAGCAGAAGAATCGGGTATCCGTGCCCAGCTTTCAAGAGGCGTTACAAATTTTGAAGACGGCTCGGATTTTTCAGAGCATAAAGGTTTAAATGAAGCTATAGATTTTTACCGGCAGTGGAACGGTGCCGCTAACGGCAGGATTACGGGGGCTTTTGCTCCTCATGCTGTTTATACCTGCTCTACTGATTTCATAAAAGCAGTAATAAAGACGGCTCAGAAATTTGACGCTCCCATCCACGTTCATCTGGACGAGACCCGTGTTGAGCACGAGGATTGCCTTGCGAAACATAGAAAAACTCCCACCAGATACCTGTATGATCTGGGGCTGTTTGACCGGAGGACTGTTGCCGCCCATTGCGTCTGGATCACTGATGAGGATATAAGCCTCTTAAAAGATAAAAACGTCACCATAGCCCATAATCCCACCAGCAACCTTAAGCTTGCAAGCGGTGTAGCGCCTGTTCCCCAGGCATTAAGCAAGGGAGTCAATGTTATTATTGGGACTGACGGGGCATCGAGCAATAATAACCTTAATATGTTTGAAGAGATACACTTAGCTTCGTTGATACACAAGGGGGTAAATCATGACCCGCTTCTTGTCAATGCGGAAACTGCTTTAAGGATGGCCACGACAAACGGTGCCGCAGCATTGGGGATAAAAAATCTTGGCATTATCGAAGAAGGAGCTAAAGCCGACCTGATCCTGGTCGATATGGATAAACCCCATATCATGCCTGTCCATAATATCCTTTCGGCTCTGGCATATTCGGTCCAGGGCTCCGACGTGTATATGACAATGGTGGATGGCAGAATACTTTTTGAAAACGGCGAGTTCAAAACCATTGATAAGGAAAAGGTCAGATATAATATTCAAAAATGCTATGACAGGCTGTTCAGGTAATAAGAGTAATGGGGACATTCCGCAGCAAGCCAGACCCGCGGAACAGCGGTGTGTCCCCATTACTCTTGATTATATACCTTCCGGCTTCCGTGGTGTCACGATCACCGTATGATAGTTCGTATATACAACCATACCTGGCTTTCCGCCCGATGGTTTTTTTACATTTCTTATCCGGGTATAATCCACCTCCGCTTTTGGGGAAGAACGGGCTTTACTGAACCAGGCTGCATATTCGGCAGCTTCAACTATGGTGGAATCAGGAACATCCTTACCTTCAGTTTTTATTACAACATGGGAACCGGCAAAATTCTTGATATGGAGCCAGATATCTTCATTACGGGACATTTTCAGAGTGAGTCTATCATTCTGTTTGTTATTGTGTCCTATGGATATCTCAAACCCATCCTTAGATACTATTTTTTGCGGTATGACCTTTATTGGCTGAATATTTTTACCCTTTTTTCCGGTGGATTTTATATATCCCTGTTCAAAAAGCTCCATGCGTATCTCATGAAGTTGTTCAGCTCCGTCGGCATTTTCAATGGCATACAGTATGCTTTCAAGATAAGAGATTTCCTCTTTCAATAACTCAATTTCCTTTTGAGCATAAAGAAAAGCGGTTCTTGCTTTGTTATACTTTTTAAAGTATTGCTGTGCATTCTGCTGAGGACTCTTCTCCTTGTCTAAAGGGATGTCGACAGTATCGCCAGCCTCACTGTAATAGTTGATCACATAGGCATTTTCCATCCCTTTTGAAATTGCATAGATATTAGCCGTGATCAGCTCACCAAACAGTCTGAATCTGTCATACTCTTTGTTTTCTTCGTATGTCATAAGATTGACGGCCAGCCTTTTCTCGCACTTTTCCAACAGTTTTGTGACAGTTTTTTGTAGGTCAAGGGATCGCTGGGCGTTGAATTCCCTGTTGTATTTTTGGATATAAAAGGCATCGACCGCAGAACTTATAGTATTATACGTATCTTTATCCGGGTATTGAAGAAGGTCAATGCAATGAAAATCTATAATATTTCCCAAATTGCTGTCTTTGACCAGGACAGGAGTAAATCTGCTGCTATTGACTTCCGACATAAAGTCTTTCAATGCTTCAATAAGCCCGGTAAGCTGGGAAAAAGTCAATCCGCTGGCAGGCACCGAATCATCTATGCCAGCGCGAAAGCATATTTCCCGGCACAGTACGGGAGAAAAGCCCTGAAGTTTATCCAGCAAGAAGGATTCGATTTTCCGTCCGCTTTTTGAAGCTAGATCTATAAGCTTTTCATAGGTATCGGCACTGTCTGGATTGAGCTTATCCTGTGAAGGGGGCAATATATAAGTTCTTGCAGGCAGAAGCTCTCTGATCCTGTTGACATCGCTGTCTACATGCTTCATAGCATCTATGATTTTATTGTCTTTATTTAAGAGGATAATATTGCTGTGGCGGCCCATGATTTCAACTACAAGCCTTTTTAAGCTGCGGTCTCCCAAATCATCCGTAACTTCGGCTTCAATAGTAATGATACGCTCATAGCCATTGGTGACAAAACCCTTTATTATACCTCCTGCAAGATGCTTCCTGAGAAGCATGCAGAAAACCGGAGGTGTTTTGGGATTCTCAAATTGTCTTTCAGTCAACTGAATCCTTGCCGAGGATGCATTACAGGAAATAAGCAGCCTGTAGTTGTCCTTTGATGCCCTCACTTGCATCAACAGGGCGTCCCGGCTTATCTGATGGATTTTTCCTATTCTTCCGCCAGAAAGCACTTCATTTAGTTCTTTTGCTATACTTTTAGTCAAGATACCGTCAAAAGGCATTACATCACCCCTGATTAAGCTCAATAGAAATATTCTAGCAGAGTTATTATTACATTAATTTTAAAATTATTTTACAAATTATTACGATAGTGGTATAATGACACCTAGTAAATACGTAAATACCGAAAAAGGAGGAATTAACAGTGCTCTTGAAAAAGGATATTGTGAAAATAAGTGTTTTGATTATTTCTATTCTTCTGTTTTTAGGTATTAATTTATCATTATTCAGATAATTATTACCCGGTAAATCTTGATTTTATCTATTTCGGAAATTTACATATTTATTTTTGGGGGTGTTTTTTTGCGTAACAGGTATGGTAGACCAAAACCAGTCGCTGCCACCATCAATAGGCTCCCGGCAATCCTTCTGTTTCTGGCAGTTGCACTATTTATAGCTGCTGATTTGCTTCTTGATTTTGACTTCAATTGGGTTGATTACGCTATAGTAATCATAATAGCCTTATTTGGACTGAAAGGCTACATAAAAGGTTTGATCAATACTATTTTTAGTCTTATTGGTTATTTGGCGGGCTTGATCGCAGCTTACATATTTTCTCCTAAATTTGCTCTCATTGTTATGCAAAAAACATCAATTGGCCAAAATATAGGGAGTAAATTGGATGAATTGATCCCTGCTCTCTCAAAAGTAGAGAATATGAAAATTTCCGAAGCTCAGTCTCTATTATCCCTTGCCGATAGAATTCCCGAGCTTGAAAAAGCAGTATCCGAAAATCAATTATTGAAGCAGTTTCTTTCTGTAACCAGCACAGCGGCTGAGACAGGAAGCATGTACTCAGAAACCGTCATTACAGTAAATGATCTTATTGTATTTTCGATACTAAAGATATTGGCCTTTTTGGTATTATTCTTTATAATAAAGTTGATTGTTTTACTTATAGGAAAGCTTTTGACCAGGGTTTTGAACTCAAGTGCAATACTTGGGACAGCAAACCGTACTGGCGGTATGGCTATAGGATTTATTGAGGGAATTTTGATTTGTTATGTGATTTTTGTGTTCGTAATTCCCGCATTGGGTTCAATAAATATACTAAAAATGCCGGAAAACTATACCCAGTCAATAGTTCTGGTATGGTTCAATAAATTGATAGCACTGATAAGCGGAACATAGAAAACAGCATGTTATTCTGAGCGAAGCGAAGAATCTTTTAACTAAGGAAACCATGGAATAGACAGATGACGAGACAACTTAAAGCCGATTTAGCGATACTTGGTATTACTGTGGTGTGGGGCTCATCCTTCATCATAATGAAAAATATAACAGAAGATATTCCGCCCTACGCATATCTTGCGTTAAGGTTTTTGGTAGCAGCCATTATATTGATTGCTGTTTTTCATAGGCAATTAAAAAGCATAAATTTAAGGTCGATTTGGAGCGGTTCTTTAGTGGGGCTGACTCTATATGCCGGAATGATGCTGCAGGTAACAGGCCTTAAAACCACATCAGCTTCAAATTCAGCTTTTATAACAGGTCTTAATGTGATAATGGTGCCTATAATATCGGTCTTGCTTTTAAAAAAGAAACCCCCGATAAATGCTTTGTTCGGAGTTGTACTTGCTTCTTTGGGCTTATTTGTGCTTAAAGGCTTTTC
>JAAYNO010000247.1 GCA_012520855.1 Clostridiaceae bacterium
AATCGTGATTATGGAGGCTGCCATGGTGATCCATATTGCCGGATTCATTGCACAATTATCACTGCACAGCTTTTCGCCCGGTTTTGGGGGAGATAGGTTCAATGAATTACTTCTCATGCCGGTTCTCCTCAGTTTTCTGATTTGATTTACAGCACATTTATCATATCGTACAAGTACCTGCTACGAAATGTTCAAATAATGATATCAGGTTTAAAAAAATATACATATTGATACTCAAATTTGTAGGTGGATTCGTAATATTTGACATGTATTGATAAAAAGTAAAAATTTATATTATAATGATTAACATGTTTTACCAGGGTTCGTGTTTGCATTCTATATAAATTATACAAAACGAATAATCGATCCGATAGCCAGGCATATAATTTCAGGAGGATAAAGTTTAATGAGATTACGCCCCATATTAAGATCAAAAAACCGGATTTTCTACTCTTACCTGCTTTCCTACCTTGTCATATGTATCATTTCCTTAGGATTCTCTGTTTTTGGGTATTTTAACGCCGAGAATCTGGTAAGGCAGGAAACACTTAATTCTCAAACCTATATGCTTTCACAGCTTCATAATAATTTCGACTCTTATATAAGCGCGGTCATGCGGGCAAACCAGTCTTTATCGGGTAATGAGAACCTTACATATCTGGCCGGAAAAAATTATTTTTTCAGTCAGGATCTGCTTAGGCTGAAAACATTAAAAGGTGAGCTGGAAAATATAAAGAAAAGTATAGATTTTTGCAGTGATATAGCTATATATTTCTACAGAAACGAGAGTATTCTCACGGCCGATAGAAGGTATGCACCGGAAATCACCTATTTATATACAGATTCATTTGATCTGTCCGAGGACAGTTTTGTCAGATTTATTGATATCCCCAGTGCCAATGGTTATAGAATAATGGAAAATGGAGATAAGGATATAACTCTGTTCTTTATTCAGAACATTTACAACTAC
The DNA here is from genome assembly GCA_012520855.1 of Clostridiaceae bacterium. Taxonomy (GTDB): domain Bacteria; phylum Bacillota; class Clostridia; order DSM-8532; family DSM-8532; genus DTU059. The sequence goes on from JAAYNO010000247.1 coordinate 971, forward strand.
AATTACAAAAACAAGCTTGCCTCGATTTACATCACAGTACCCTGGAAAAATATAGCCGATAATATAGCGGCAATAGAAAACGGTCAGATTTACTGGATGAATGAGTCCGATAAAATACTCCAGGGACCTGGTGATTCGATTCCATCCATCTCTTTGAAATACAGAGATTTTAAAGAAGAGAATCAGCTTATTGATATTAAAACAGGAACCGAAACATATATGGCTTCTTTTAAAAAGTCAGAATTCTTCAATCTCAAATACATAATGCTGATACAAAAAAACAGCTATTTCAGACAGATAAACTATATGAAACTGATCAGCATAACTCAGATGATCCTTGCATTCACTATAGTAATTGCTATGTCTATATATTACGCTCAAAAAAATTACCACCCAATATCCCAAATCATCAGCATTTTCAGGAACTATAATAAATTATCCGATGAGCCAATCAATTTTGATAAAATCGGAAAATACCTTGAAAACTTACTTTCTGAGAACAGAAATCTCGCCAACTCATGGAAGAATGCAAAAATCGAATTGTCCAATCAGGTTTTGACCGGCTATATCAAAGGCTGGAGTTCGGATATCGAAACCTTGCGGGAAACAATCGAGTCTACTGAATCGATAACTTTGAAGGAAACTGACTATATTGTGTTCCTGGTCGCTTACAGGGATGTTTCCAACTGTAATTTGTTCAAGGATATCAAACCTGAAAAGGAAGCCGCCTCTTATGAGCTTTTGCAGTATGTATTCAACGATGTATTCAATGAAAAAATATTATCAAAATACACCGGCATGCTAAGCTATTTGGCAGGTACCCATCTTTGTATCGTAAATCTCGGCGATAAAAATGAGGAATCTCTTACCAATGATATCAAGGAATGCGTTAACTGGTATAAAAGCAGCCTCAATCTCAATCTTATAATTGGTGCGAGCAATAAATACAATAGTTATGAATATCTTCAAAAAGCATATAATGAGGCTTCCCAGGTCATTTCATACCAGCTCTTCTGGGGTTCGTCATCGGAATCTCTCATTTTTTACGACGAGGCGTCTTCTGATACCAGCGCAGAAAGCAGCAGCACTATCAGGTTTCTGGATAACGAAAAGAAGATCCATAACTTCCTTGTGGCAAAGGAGTATGATAAGGCCTATGATCTTTTGATCCAAACTATGGAGGAAAGCTTTATAAAAGACATAAATTATATGGTCATTAATCAGAGCCGCATGTACAGCCTAATGAATACTTTATTCAGTTCGATATGCGATATTTTTGAAAAAGACAACGAAGAATTCATAGAAAAGCTCAGGCTTATGAACCGCATACTCGAAACCCAATCAATAGAGACTGCAAAAGAAATTATAAAGGAAATATTCGATGATATAGTAAGGTATGTAAACATTAGTTTGTCAAATGAGCAGCCCAAGTGGCTGAATGATATAGTGGATTATGTAAATGAGCATTATAGCGAGCCCAATCTTAATATTTCCATGATCGCGGATCATATAAATATGAACCTTACATACGTAGGCAGGACATTTAAAAAGTATTTCGGCTACAGTCTCACCGATTATATACATATACAAAGACTTAACCAATGCAAACGTTTACTGGCTGAAAACAAAAGTGTCAGAGAAGTAGCCGAAGCCGTCGGTTATATCGACTCTAAAACACTTATACGAATCTTCAAGAAATATGAAGGAGTAACACCCGGCCAGTTTAGGAACCTTATAAGCAAATGATCAGGCTCCTGACCGGGACTGTCTCAAAATACGCTGGCGAGCAGTGGTTACCAGCCGTGATGTTTCGCTAAGAATGATAAAATAAGCAAAATGTCATTCTGAGGCCATGAAATGGCCGAAGAATCTTAGAAGTTAACTGTTATGCACAGTTCGATTTAAGATTCTTCGCTTCGCTCAGAAT
>JAAYNO010000248.1 GCA_012520855.1 Clostridiaceae bacterium
ATGCAACTACAATAAAATCAATATCCGGATGGAATTCAAAATGTTCTATGGTATGTAACAGAATCGATTTTCCATGAAGTTCCAAAAACTGCTTTGGCCTTGTCTGGCTATTCATTCTTACTCCGGTTCCACCAGCAAAAATAATCGCAATATTCATAAGTTGCATACCCCCCAACAAAAATTATATTATATATTAATTATCGGAATATTGAACGGAATTATTATCGTGCATTTTTTTACAAAAACATAAAAGCTTCAGTTTTCCGAAGCCTTCCGTTGTTCATTTATATCTTTCAATATCTCTCAATCAATCCGGAATACCCTAATATAAAGTAACAAACAACCTTTAAAATCAGCCGATTAGGATGCGGTGTTGTCTGCCTTCTTTTTAAACTTCTCGTTAAGCACCTGGATATCGGTATTTTTGCCAGCTATGGCTGAGAGGTTTTCCTTCCGGATCTCCTCATATATTTCTTTACGGTGGATAGGTACATTTTTGGGCGCAGTGATCCCGATACGGACCTGATCGCCCTGTATATCAATTACAGACAGTTCTATATCATGACCAATCATGAGGGCTTGTCCTTTTTTTCTGGTCAGTACGAGCATTGGATCCCTCCTTTGAAAAAGCTGGCAGAAGCTTATATTTTAGCTGCTCTTGTTAAGATAATATTTTATAGGGAGGTTGTCATTCTTTTGTATTATCTGCTTCCCAAGCTTCTTTTCCACATTGATAAGTATGGGAGCTTTCAGATTAACTCTTATCTCATTAATATTCTCAGGAATAATAACAATTGTCAAGGTTAAGACTTTATTGGGATCGGTGATCTCAAGGAGTTCAACGTCTTCGTCTTCTACATCAACCCCGTATCCATCATAAACCATAAAAGGATCTGTCACAACAAAACATAAATCGGGAGCATCAACACTTTGAAGCCAGAAGAAAACTGCTTCGTTTGTTTCGTTCCCCATCAATATATATTTTTTTGTCTCTTCAAATCCGGGGATACCTTCAGGAAAAATGATTATATCATCTTCATTAAACTCAATTACGCCAAAATGTGCTGTTTCCAACTGCATATCAATAACCTCCGCTATCATTCTCATCTTATCCCAGAAAATCTACTAAAGAAGGCTGAATTACTCTCGCGCCAGTAGCCAGGGAAGCTTTGTAAACATTTTCTTCATTCATAAGGTTCATTATTGCTTCTGCTATATCTACATCCTCATTCTTGCTCATTAGCTTTGTAAAATTTACGTTGTCATCATCAAGACGATTTGCAGTTAATTCCACCCGATTCATTCTGGCGCCCAAGCCCGCTCTGACCCTCAATAGATTATTAAGCTCATCATCGATATCTTCCAACAGACCCGACAGCGCATCTGGATCATTTTCCAGAGCATCAAGCACTCTGTCAAATGTATCCACCAGCTTACTCTTCGTCCCTGCGGTTTCGGCGGGATTAGCTCCGAAAAGATCACTTCCCGGTACATTGATATTTATATCGTCGCCAATTCCTATTTCAAATCTTATCTGCTCGCTGTTCGCAATGTCTACATTAAAGGTTCCGTCATCGTTAAGAAGAGGTTTATCGGTTTTATAACCCGAGAAAATGTACCTTCCGGCATAGGTTGCATTACCGAGATTGACTAATTGTTCCCTGAGCTGTGCGGCTTCTTCCCTTATCTTAAGTATGTCTTCATCGGTATTTGTTCCGTTGGCAGCCTGATTTGTGATTTCCCTCAGTCTGTGTATGACCTCGGTCATTTGATGCATAGTGGCTTCAGTTATCTCCATCCATGCTGTGGCATCATCAGTATTACGTTTATACTGGCCTATTTCTGATACGTCGGTTCTAAGCTTAAGAGCTTTGGAAGCAACAATAGGATCATCGGAAGGAAGGCTTATTTTTTTACCCGAAGCCAGCTGACTCTGATATTTTTGAGTCCTGTTAAGATTGCCGGAAAGGCTCAGCATCATATTATTGATTAGCATGTTGTTTGTTATTCGCATATTGTCACGCTCCTCGTATTCTACTTTTGGCGGGCGCTTAAATGCATATTGCATTGGTTACCCTTTAAAATCAGGTTAAATTCCCAGTCGGTTTACCAGGATGTCCAGAACCTCACTGAAGCTTTTGATCATAGTAGCTGCAGCACCGTATATTTGCTGATATTTGACCAAGTTTGTCATTTCCTCGTTCAATGAGACTCCCGATATAGACATTCGCCTGTTCTGTATCTGATTGGTTATGCCCTCCTGGACGTCAAGATATTGTTCATATTGCTGGCCGTCAACTCCCATAGAAGAAATGACTGTTTTTATGAAGTCCTCGGGCGTGCCTTCCATAAACATATAAGTATTGTGACGCATTTTTAATAAATTGTTGATATTTTCGTTATTGCCGGCTTCACCAGGCGCCAGGGAGGCTGAGATATTCTCGCTTGGATCATATTCAACATCAAAGCTAATCGAAAAGTTTCTGGCCGTTATATTCTGGTATGCCCTTACCAGGCGGGCATCATATTCATCAGTAATAGGATCGTAAGTAATGCCTTCCTGGGCTCCCAATTTTTCTGCCATGTCCATAAAATCAGCACTGGACATGTATTCGCCATATTCGTCTAACATCGTAAAGAATCTGATGCCAGATGGACTGCTGCCGTTTAAAGTATATCCGTCCACATGCCCGGGTCCTTTATCGAGAACACCATCGCCATCGCTATCCATGATTCCTTCGTTCAAGGCCATGGCAAAGGTTCTTACAAACTCGTTCATTTTTCTCTGATAATATGGGATACCCTTGCAATCCGGAGATTTTTCACCATTGATGCCGGGGATACCGTCGTTACCATCACGCATATCTATGTAAGCCTTAAGTTCTCCGGATTTTAAATTAAGCTTGTTTCCGTCGGCCCAGGATACTTCAAAAAGATTTTCAATATCCTCCTCGTTAAGCTTCTGCTGCCTGCTTTCGCATTTTAAATGAACTGTTCTTTCATGATCGACCAATGCCTTTCCGCTTATTGTGACTATAAAGCGGGTTTCCTTCTCTCCATTTGGAAGCTTTAATCCTGTTTCAACTTCGTAAGCACTGACATTGACCAGCTTTGAGAGCTTATCCACAAGGTACCCTCTTCTGTCACGCAGGTCGTTTGCCTTATTTCCCATAACTTCGAAATTATATATCTGAAGATTTAAATCCCTGATCTGATCGGCAAGATTGTTGATCTCCTCAACCTTGGCGTTGACCATCTGATTGAGATCATCCTGCAAAAGGTCAAAATGCTTGGCAACACTGTTAAAATACTTTGCGACAGCCACACCCTTTTCTTTTACCATCGCACGGGTAGACAGATTTGACGGGTCTGTCGACAAGGTCTGTAATGAACTGAAGAATTCACTGATTATTTTATTGTATCCATTGTTGCTTGGCTCATTATATATCGTTTGCATATCCTCGATGATTGTTGCTTTAACGGTCCATTCACCCAGATATTGTGCCTCGCTCCAGTATTTCTCATCTAAAAATATATCCCTTACTCTGTCCACGCTGACGACATCCGAACCCATACCCAACATACCTGCGCTGTTTGCTACAAGAAGAGGGCGGGCTGCGGTCTGGTTTATAACTTGTCTTGAATAGCCTGGGGTATTGGTATTATCAACATTATGCGCTACATTGGCCATTCCTCTTTGTGCCGAATAAAGACCCCGCATTGCTATTTCCATACCCATATATGTAGTGTTGTTCATTGAATCACCTTACCCTTACTGTACACCCATTCTGTACATGATCGTCTCAAGCATCTGGTTTACAGCGTCAATTACTTTTGCGTTGGCATTGTATGCGAACTTAAATTTAATCATATTAGTCATTTCTTCATCAAGGGAAACTCCCATGACCGATTGACGGATAGCATCAGCCTGTGTTACCAGGCTCTGGTAGCTCTCTGACAAATTTGCAGCTTCATAGCCTTTGTTGCCGATCTCAAGGATTATATTCTGGTAGTATGTATCAAGACTTAAAATCTTTTTATTGCCGGTAATAAGGTTTTTATTTCTGAGCCCCGCTATCGCCAGAGCTATTTGATTGTCACCGTTGGCATCTGTTGTTGAAGCAGCGATATTGTTCAGGTCTTTTAATACATCGCTTACCTTTATATTTCCAAGGCTAATGGGAAGCGACGGCTCAATTGATTCAAAAAACAGTCCTCCGTCAGCACCTTTTAATGTTTTCCCCGAAAGATGCAGGTAGTTTACCTCACGAGCCATTATATTGATTAATGCGTTTAATTGCTTTCTAACCGTGGAAATAATATTCAGGTCATCTGAAATGGTTGTCATCTTCATATTGACATCGGAATTGATATCGGAAGATATTTTGACCATAAGTGCTTTTACATCGGCCGCATTTTCAATATCATACAGTGTCCCGCCGGTTTTTTCGGTAAGGGCATTCCAGCCCTTTTCTCCGGTATCACCCTCCAGGTGGTAGGCGGGGTCGGTCGCGACAGAAACAGTTATACCTTCCTTCTTGAATCTGTTTACATAGCTTGTTATAGTCGCATCATCGGTAACAGCACCATCTCCGTTGATGCTTTCGTCGGTAAAGACAAGAAGGTATTTGTTTACATCATCCTGATAATTGTTGCTCTCTATTGCATCAATAACATCTTCGAAATTATTGTCTGTGCCGGCATCTATAGTAAGGAGTGAGACCGCGTCAATAAAAGCATCTGCATCCTTGCCGAAATTTGTATTTGTAACTCCAGCCGAGCCGCCGAATGTTACCAGCCTGAGATTATAATCCAACCCTCTGTTCTTGATATCCTCAGCAAAAGCTAAGATATTTGCTTTTATTTTAGCAAGGTTATCTGCACCGGTGCTGGAAATATCAACAGCAATAGTTATATCGCTCGTAGTATTGGGCATCCCGTTCTCATAACTGTTTTTAGCTCCGCTTACTTCACCTCTGGCTTCCAGCAAGCCTTTTATTATTCCCTGTCCGACATCGATCGGAATATCTCCTCCGCGGGCTTGGAGCATAGGAGTGTAAAAATGTGAAAGATCCTTGTTGGGTGATGCCACAAGCTTTGTTTGTTCGCCCTTGCTCACAAGAAGGTAACCTCCCACAAGAATATCCATACTGCCATCTCTGGTTTCCCATGTTTCAACTTTTACAAGCTTTGACAACCTGTCGCATAATGTATTCCTCTGGTCATAATAGTCATTGGGCAAATTCCCGGCGGCTTCCGCACTCATGATCTTGACATTAAGTTCCGCGATTTTTTCAGTTATATCATTGACCTCGTCGATTCGAGATTTTATCTCTGTATTTAAATCTGTCTGAAGCTTATTTATCTGAGTACCCACCTGATTAAGATAATTTGTTAAGGAGTCAGCCCTTTGCTTGACCAGTGCGCGGATAGTAAGACTTTCCGGGGCTTTGCTCAGTTCCTGAAAGGAATCCCAAAAATTATTCAGAGCTACCTGAAAACCCTTCTGGATAGGTTCGCCTAATATAGATTCAAGATCGATAATTGCCTTGCTTCTGCTTTCCCAATACCCCAGATTATTGCTTTCAGCACGATAAATATTATCATTAAAAGTATGGCGGATCTGGCGGACTTGCTGTATATCTGTCCCCATCTCAACAAACCAGTTGCCGTACCTTCTTGTTGCAGCCGACGCCATGACCGCACTCTGTCTGGAAAAACCCGGAGTGCCAAGATTAGCCACATTATGACCGGTAACTTCAAGTGCTTTTTGATTGGCAGACAGACCTGAAATAGCCGTATCCATTCCAAAGAAACTTATGGACATCTTAACCTCCTGTTCTCAATACCTTACATCCAATACACTTCTATTGCCGCTGCCGGAAACCTCAGTCCCGCTTTTGCCATAGATTGGTGCTGCAGGCTCTGGAGCAGCTAAGAGCTGTATGTTAAAATCTAAATACTTGAGGGCATTTTCTATCAGTTTTTTATTTATGCTGTTCCTTGTATTTAACTTCCCAAGCAGGTCCGACATTTTTTTCTGTATATCACCCAGCTTACTTTTATATGGCTCTTCAACTATTTGTTTTAGTTTTTCAATGGTCAATGATTTGTGATCCTGTTTATATGCTTCAGCCATAGAGCTTAAAATTTGTTCCCTGACCTGATTTAGCTTAATGGTTTGGTCCGCCATAGCTTTTTCCTGTTCAGTAATATTTGAAATCTCCAATGCATCATTCTTAACCAGGACATCTGTTTTTTTCTCAGCGATCCTTAAAATTTCCTGATATGTTCTATATTCATACTGCAGAGCCTTTATCAGCTTTTCTAAAAGCATATCGCCAGCCATTTTCAACACCTCTTCGGATTTTATTGTAAGTTTCAGCGAAGAATCTGCAGGATTCTTCCAATGAATATGAATTTCTTTTAGCGATTCATATACTATTATCGGCATAAAATAAAAACGGAATAACCTTTCGGTTATTCCGTTTTTTTTTGCTGTTATATTTTTTTTGCCTGTAGAGACTCTACAATTTTCCCCGCTACATCTGATGACTTTACAGAATACTGACCGCGTTCGATTTTTTGTGCAATCTCATCTACCTTATCCTGCCGAATATCGGGAATCTGTTTCAATGCCTTCATAACGTTGGTAAAGTCTTTCGCTGTTCCGGATATCGAGAATTCATCTTTTTTTGAAGATATCTCTCCAACTTTGGAAGGCTTGCCGACTTTGCCGGTGTTTCCGTAGACACCGGATACCTTGGGAATATTTCCCCAAATCTTCATGGTTTACCTCTCCTATAATCATCGCATTTGCTGGAACTTTCAGCACACTAATCTTTTGTGAGATGAGGGATTTTACCCTGACATGTTTAATATCGTCAGTAATCAACTGCTACTTAACAGGTTTTTTCATTTCCCTGCATTAAATGTTTTTAATATTACAGCTATTATTTATTTTCTTTCCTCTCTCCATGCAGATAGCGCAATCCGGCTGAATCCTTTGTGTCAGATGATTTTTGAACAGCATCGTTCAATGTTCTTCCAACCCTGATCATATCGCTGGCCAGCCGCTTGGAGCATGTTATGCAAAAACGTCCGCTTTTTATTCTGACCCCGCAGTTTTCACATTGCAGTGCAATGGGGCTTGATTCGGCGACCTCTAAACGTCCTTCCTTCAGGAAACGGTAGATTAGGTGAGTTGGTACACCGGTTTCTCTGGAAACCTCCTGCGCAGTGGCACCGGGAAAATCGCGCACAAAAGCTCTTACCTTTTCAAATTCTTCATCTTCAATTTTTTTGCAGGCATCGCAAATTTTTGGACCCGTATCCCCATACATGAATATTTTCCTGCATCTTCTGCAATTCATGACCTCAGGCATAAAAACACCTCCGCTGGATAATGAACGATCAATCATATTATCGTCATTTTTCGGCAATTGCTATAACGATCCCGTAAATAAAAAATACTCCTCTCTCTCTTAATATTTTAGCACAATTATTAATTGTTGTACCAGTTGTTAATACATCATCCACCAATAATATTCTTTTTCCTTCAATAAAAGCATCCGGACTTACTGAAAATGCTCCTTCAAGATTATATATCCTGTCTCTTCTTTTTAGCCGGCTCTGGGAACGTGTATACCTTATCTTTCTGAGGATATCGGTTCTGACTTCTTTATTTAAATATCGGCCTAGTTGTTTCGCAATCAATTCAGACTGATTATATCCTCTCTGCCGCTTTTTTCTGGGGTGCATCGGGACGGGAACGATGTAGTCAAAGTCCGGTGTATTACCATGTTTGTTAAGCTCCTCATATAGAAGGCGACTTATGGTTTCCGATAACTTAGGCTGGTTTTTGAATTTAAACGCATGTATTGCTGTCTCAATACCATCAAGATAATTGAATGCGGCAAAAAGTCCGTCAATTTCGGTTAGTTCTGCTATTCTACAAAAGCCCCTGCCATAGCGTTTAAGCCCTTTTTTACAGGGGTCGCATAAAAAGGCTGGAGAATCTTCCATCAGGATCAGATCACAAACCATACATTTTGCGGGGTATATAAGCCTTAAAATTCTCTCAATCAAGGATATGGGCTTCAAGCTGGATCCTGTTTTCACGCTAGCCTCTCCCTTAAACCGGAGTATCGTTCCTTTTCGTTTATATTCCTTATCATTTCTTCCATGGTTGCCGGGCTTCCGACCAAAACTACAAGCTTTCTTGCTCTGGTAACGGCTGTATAAAGAATGTTCTTGCACACAAGACTTTTGGGTACGCCGAAAAGCGGTATTACAACAGCGGGGAACTCAGTTCCCTGACTTTTATGGACTGTAATGGCAAAAGCATGTTCAAGATTGTCAGCGCTGTCAAAGTTATACTCAGATACTCTGTTGTCGTCAAATCTGACTGTTATAAGTCTTGCCTTCATATCGATGTCTTCTATAATGCCTAAATCCCCGTTATAAACCCCTAAGCCTTCAGAAAAATGGCCTTTTTCATCAATAAGATTCCACTGCATGGTATAGTCGTTACGAATCTGCATGACCCTGTCACCAAGGCGAAATACCGTACTGCCAAATGCTTTTTGCGGTTTATCGTCTTTTTCCGGATTAAGGATCCGCTGCAAAAGCACATTCAGTTGGCGGACTCCTGTTTCGCCTTTTTTCATAGGTGAAAGGACCTGAATATCTTTGACAGGATCAAGTCCAAATTGTTCGGGGATTTTATTTACGCAAAGATCGATCAAACACTCATTTACGCTTTTGCTGCTCAGTTTCGGGATGAAATAGAAATCCCCCTCCTCAATATTCAAAGCCGGCATAAGTCCCTGATTTATAAGGTGAGCATTGGATATGATATTGCTTTGCTCTGTTTGTCTGAATATAGTTTTCAGTTTTACTACGGGAAAAGCATCGCTTATAATGATATCTGAAAGAACTTTTCCCGGTCCCACCGACGGCAATTGATCCGAGTCACCGACCAGAACCAGGCATGTATCCGGGGGCAGCGCTTTGAGTAATGCTTTCATTATAATAATATCTATCATGGACGCTTCATCTATTATCAACACATCGGCATCAAGAGGATTATCCTCGTCACGCATGAAATAAGGGCGCTCGTCGTCCTCAATACTGTAGCCGACTTCCAGCAGCCTGTGAATTGTCCTGGCTTCATAGCCCGAGGTTTCACTTATCCGTTTCGCCGCTCTTCCGGTAGGTGCGGCCAATATCGTTTTAAGTCCCTTTTCTTCATAAATCTGAATCAATGTTTTGATTATGGTTGTTTTGCCTGTTCCAGGCCCGCCGGTTATAACAGACACATTATTTGATAAAGCACATATGACAGCTTCCTTCTGGATATCGTCAAGAAATAGATCTTGTTCTTTCTCATATTTTTCAATAAGCTTTTCGCCTTCATTTATCCAGCTGTCATTCCTGCTTTTATTCAACGAGGACAGTTTTCGGGCACAATATCTTTCAGCCTCTAATAACTCTTCGGTATATATTCTCTCCGGGTGCTGCCTTTCGATAACAATAAGGCCCTCAAGCCGCAGAGCGTCGATCGCATCCAATAGATATTCTTCCTGTACCTTTGCCAGCCTGACCCCTGTTTTCAACAGATCTTCCAGAGGTGTATATGTATGGCCGCCGGAAATCGATACCGATAACAAATACATAACAGCGCTCTTGAGCCTATCTTTGGAATAAGGCTCAAACCCTGAGGAAAGAGCAATCCTGTCGCATACAGAGAAGCTTAGACCTATATCGTTTTCAGCCAGCCTATAAGGGTTCTTACGAATTTCTTCCTCAGCACCGGACCCATATTTATTCCAAAGCTTGACCGCAATATTCGAAGAAATTCCATAGCTTTGGACAAGCATTACCAAATTGCGCATCTTCTCATGCTCCATGAAAGCTTGTCCAAAAAAAAGTGCACGTTCAGGTGATATGCCTTTTATTTCGGTAAGGCGATATGGTTCGGATTGGAAAACCTCAAAGGTTTGTTCTTTAAAACACTCAACGATCTTTTTTGCGGTCGCAGGTCCCATACCCTTTATAAATCCGCTTGAAAGATATTTCATGATCTGGTCTTCCCGGGTCGGGTTCTTCCTTTCACACTGCTTTACAGCGAACTGACGGCCGTAATCCGGATGAACAACAAAATCGCCCGATGCAATAATACTTTCACCCTCAACTAAAAGAGGCATTATCCCTACCAGGGTGATATTTGTATTTTCATCGGATTCCAGATCGCACACAGTATAGCCGGTTTTTTCATTTGTATACCGGATCGAACCAACGGTCCCTCTTATTTGTTCCACTATCGCACCTGTTAATCATTAGCATATTTCTCTCTTTGTATCATACAATAGGACACCTGCTCAGGCAACACCTCTATTGGATACATTTTTTTCAGTTTCTCCAGAATTTCCATAGCCTCAATATCCTGAGGTGAGATCATAAGATAGACCTTCCCGTCGGTCATAAACTTTTCAGGTATCTCTTCATAATAAATTTGCCTTACTAACCCCTCAAGTTTCGATCCGGAATTATGTGGTAAATATAAAATTAGTTTTATTCCATTGTCTGGGAATCTGGATTTGTATGAACTGATTAGATATAATATTGTATACACTACACCTACTAAAGCAAAACCAGACAAAAGTATCAGTATTATGGCTTCCATGTGGCTGCTCCTTAGTCAAGGGTTTATCCGGCATCGAATGCACCGAATATTCCTTTATTGTGCTTGATTTATATTATGAAAAAAACATAAAGTATGTTAATCACGGAGGATTTACATGCAAAAGTTAGCGCTGAATGAAGTAAAAGCAGGAATGAAACTTGCAAGGGATGTAGTTTTGGATGACGGGCGTATTCTTCTACTCAAGGGCTTCACTATAAAACCGCGCTATATAAAAAAACTGGAGGCATACAAGGTTCCGTATATAAGTGTTGAGGAAACCATAGTCGATCTTGAAGAAATAAGTGAAGAACGTGTATATGAAGACGCTTTTACGAACATCAAGGATATCATGGAATGCATCCGGCTCGACAAAGAAATTGATATCGTCTCACTGAAAGAAACCGTCAATGATATGGTGCAGCATATTCTAAATGATGATATGGTTTTCATGACTCTTACCGGAATCAGAGATATTGATAACTATACATTCCTTCATTGCGTTGACGTATGCATTTATTCAGTGATAACGGCTAAAGCTCTCGGAATGAGTTATGATGAGATTCAGGAATTGGCTTTGGCTGCAATTCTTCATGATGTAGGCAAATGCAAGATCCCGCTGTCAATATTGAATAAACCTGGAAAGCTTACATATGAAGAATTTGAAATAATGAAACGACATACCATAAACGGTTTAGATATCGTGAACCAGCTTCCCGGGTTAAATCAGAAAATTGCAAGGATTATCTGTCAGCATCACGAACGGTGGGACGGCTCAGGTTACCCGATGGGGCTCAAATCCTACGACATTGAGCTGGGGGCACGTATCATCAGCATAGCCGACGTATATGATGCCCTTACTGCAAATCGGGTCTACAGAAAAAGATTCATGCCCCATGAGGCTGCAGAATACTTAATGGCTCAAAATGAAAGCCAGTTTGATCCAAAAATACTCCAATACTTTATAGATAACATAGCAGTGTATCCGCAGGATATAATAGTCCTTCTGAATACGGGGGAGGTTGCCCGGGTATTGCCATCCAGAGGAGTTGCCTCCATGCGTCCAAGGGTATCTGTTATTACAAGAAAGGATGGCCCCCCGATATTCGATCCCTATGAATTAGATCTGCGCAGCAACCCCACAGTATTTGTTGTCGATATTATATCTTAAACTGGTTACTTTATACCAGCTTCTTTTCTTAGTATTTCAGCCTTGTCTGTGCGTTCCCAGGTAAAATCCGGGTCATTTCTGCCAAAGTGCCCATATGCCGCTGTTTTTCTGTAGACAGGCCTTCTTAAGTCAAGCATCTTTATTATGGCTGCCGGCCTTAAATCAAATACTTTGGAGACTATTTCAGAAATTTTCTCGTCAGATATCTTTCCTGTTCCGAAGGTATCAATAAGGACAGAAACCGGACGGGCCACACCAATGGCATATGCCAGTTGAACCTCTACCCTGGACGCCAACCCTGCTGCGACGATGTTTTTTGCAACATATCTGGCTGCGTATGCGGCTGAACGGTCAACCTTTGTCGGGTCTTTTCCCGAAAATGCACCCCCTCCGTGTCTTCCCATACCACCATAAGTATCCACAATAATCTTTCTTCCGGTTAGCCCTGAGTCTCCTTTTGGCCCTCCTACCACAAAACGTCCTGTTGGATTTATATAATACTTTGTATCATCGTCAAGAAATTGAGCCGGTATAACCGGTTTTATGACATGATCCATTATATCCTTCTCTATCTGGTCATGCTCGACATTCTCACTATGTTGTGCCGATATAACAATAGCATCGATTCGGACAGGCTTGTCCCCGTCGTATTCAACTGTGACCTGGCTTTTCCCGTCCGGCCTCAGATAGTCAAGTATTCCTTTTTTTCTCACCTCGGTAAGCCTGGCAGTAAGTTTATGTGCCAGAGATATTGGCATAGGCATCAGTTCAGGTGTTTCGTCACATGCATATCCGAACATCATGCCCTGGTCACCGGCACCTATAGCTTCTATACTGTCATCCATCATATTTTTTTTCTTTTCAAGTGCTTCATTAACTCCAATGGCTATATCAGGCGATTGCTCGTCAATAGAGGTCAATACGGCACATGTATCACAGTCGAAACCATATTTTGCCCTGTCATATCCTATATCCTTCACAGTGTCTCTCACAACTTTCGGTATATCAACATAGCATTCGGTGGTGATTTCACCTATAACCAGAACCATTCCGGTAGTTACTGCAGTCTCACAGGCGACCCGGGCATTTGGATCCTGTTCGATAATTGCATCCAAAATAGCATCGGAGATGTTATCGCATATTTTATCAGGATGCCCCTCTGTAACTGATTCAGAAGTAAATAGTCTTCTTTGCATGGTAAAGTCCTCGCTTTCGCTAGAAGTTGGAAGTTATAAGTCAGAAGTTGGAAATTGGATATCAGATATAAATATCATGAGTCGGAGCCAGGATATAAACGAAACTATATCTTCTAAATATCCAACCTCTTACCCCCTGTCTCTTACTTCTAAATTAAAAAATCTCTTCAGACGAAGAGACTATAAAACAATGTTTCCTCATCTGCCAGGATCATCTGTCCTGCGGGAATTGGCACCATTGCCGTATGCGGCCGGTTGCCGGGTTTCATCGGGCCCAGTCCCTCTACCTCTCTTGATAAGGTCTTGATTCAATTAAAAAAATGATAGCATACAAATATTTAAACGTCAAGGACGTTGACAAACTTACAATTGTGTAAATATAATTGTTATAAGGTAAATATCTGCAAGTGGTTTTAGCCTGAAACTGAATTTTCAGACAATGAAAGATGAACTGCACAGAAACTAAATGGAGGTTAATATGAGTAAAATGAAAGATACGGCATTAGACAGCTTCCAATACGTTGTGTCAGAGCTCCTGGTCCGCAACAAAAGTATTCTGGATGAGATGACTAAGCTTGAAGATTCCAATGCCCGTATAAACAGGACAATCTCCAAAGCTGTCACTCAATGCGGTTGTATAAAAATTAACGCCTGCAAGCAAGAGTATCCTGATAATATGGATTTTGATAAATTAAATGCCTCTTTAAGCTCTCATTTAGATGGAAAATTGTGCCCTAATTGCCGGGATATAATTGAAAAGGACATTGGGCGTCACTTGTTCTATCTGACAACACTATGCAATAATCTTGATCTAAATTTATACGATATAATTATCAAAGAATACAAAAGGCTTCAGCTTTTAGGAAAGTACAGCTTAAGATAATGTTTCCAAAAGGGCTTGATTTACGGTTGAAACCATTACTATATCAATGCCCTTTTCTATTTCTGACATAGTATTCTTGCCCAGGACAGGAACTATACATTTTTTAAATCCAAGGCGGAGGCATTCTGTTATTCTCTTATCCATTTGGTTTACAGCTCTGACTTCACCTGTTAACCCTACTTCTCCAAAAAATACGGTCGATGGATCTATGGCAACATTTCTGAAGCTTGAGGCAATAGCAGCCACGACGCCTAAATCAGCCGCAGGCTCATCCAGTTTGAATCCCCCTGCTGCATTAAGGTACGCATCAAAGGCATTAAGCTGCATCCCTACCTTTTTCTCCAGAACTGCCATAAGCATCGTCATCCGGTTGTAGTCCATTCCTGTAGCCTGTCTTCGCGGCATACCGAAGCTCGTGGGGCACACAAGAGCCTGTACCTCGACAAGCATCGGGCGGGTACCCTCCATAAGCCCTACCACGGCTGAACCAGCTTGGTCTTTTGCTCTTCCTTCCAGCATAAGACCAGATGGATTTGCGACATCTTTAAGACCGGACGAGCTCATTTCAAAAATACCTATTTCATTGGTTGAACCAAAGCGATTTTTGACAGCTCTGAGAATCCTGAAATCCTGGTGACGTTCTCCCTCAAAATACAAAACTGTGTCCACCATGTGCTCCAGCACTCTGGGACCAGCAATAGCGCCCTCTTTGGTAACATGCCCCACCACAAAAACAGTAATACCGTTTTTCTTTGAGATTCTCAAAAGCCTGGCTGTAACATCCCGGACCTGGCTTACGCTCCCTGGAGCTGACGACAGCAATTCAGAATAAACGGTCTGAATAGAATCTATAACGACAAAATCTGGCTTTTCCTTTTCTATAAGCCTTTCTATTCTCTCAAATGATGTCTCGGAAGCCATGAAAACAGACTGGCTTACTGCGTTTAGTCTGTCAGCCCGAAGCTTGATCTGCCCAACGGACTCTTCTCCTGAAACATATAGTACTCTGCTGGATTTAGCTATTTGGGCGCATATCTGCAGTATTAGGGTGGATTTTCCGATTCCAGGCTCTCCCCCTATAAGTATAAGTGATGCCGGTACAAGTCCTCCGCCCAGCACCCGATCCAACTCTTTGCTCCCAGTTTTTATTCTTGAGGTCTCCGGAATCTCTATTTCCGAAAGAGGCATGATTTCAGGCAAGGATTTGTCGATGGTTTTTAAGGCTTGCGAAGAAGGCTCTTCATAGACTTCCTCCAAAAGAGTGTTCCATTTCATGCATGAAGGGCACTTTCCCAACCAACCGCTGCTCTCATATCCACATTCGCTGCAAACATATTTACTGCGAAGCTTAGCCATTTTACTTCCTCTTCCTTGTTAAACTAATTCCTTTTCCACTTGACCCCCTGAGGTGTATCCATAAGCTCGATACCCATACTTTTAAGTTTGTCCCGAATTTCGTCGGCAAGCTTCCAGTTCTTTTCCTTACGGGCTTGTTGCCTTTCTTCAATAAGCTGCTCTATCCCGGCATCAAGCTGTGGCTGATCCTGAGACTTATGTTCCGCGTCCTTTATTCCCAGCCCGAATATGGTATCGGTCTTTAAGAGTAAGTTATAGATATCCTTTGATTTTCCCGGGTAACGCACCATACTCCAGGCGATTCCCAATGCTTTGGGAATATTAAGATCATCATTTATTGCGTCTTCAAAATCGGCTGTAAAAGAATCAAGAACGTCCTTTGAAACTTCCGCTGTTCCCTCTTTATGCTTTAGGGCTCCCTCTATGAATCTGTCATAGGACACCTGTGATGCCTGCATGACATCCCAGGTAAAATTAAGCTTGTTCCTGTAATGGGCGTTAAGGCACATATATCTGAACGCCAAAGGATCAAAGCCCTTATCCCGCAAATCCGCAATAGTATAGGTGTTGCCCAGGCTCTTGGACATTTTGCCGTTGTTTACCATCATAAACTCACCGTGCATCCAATAGTTCACGGCAGGATGACCCAGGAGCGCCTCGGACTGTGCAATTTCGTTTTCATGATGTATAGGGATATGGTCCACGCCTCCGGTATGGATGTCAAACCTGTCGCCGAGGTATTTTCTGCTCATAGCCGAGCATTCTATATGCCATCCTGGATACCCCATTCCCCAGGGGCTTTCCCATTGCATAATATGTTCTTTGGGCGCTTTTTTCCAAAGTGCGAAGTCGGCGGGATGGCGTTTTTCGTCATTTACCTCAACTCTGGCCCCAGCTATCTGATCTTCCAGATTCAGACGTGACAGTTTCCCGTAGCCCGAAAATTTCGAAATGTCAAAATATATGCCGTCACTGGTTTCATAGGCATAACCCTTATCCAGAAGCCCTTTAACAAAACTGATCATTTCGGATATATGGTCGGTTGCCTTAGGTATGATTTCGGGTTTTTCGATGTTCAGGGCTTCGATGTCCCTCATAAACTCATTCGTATAAAATTCAGCGATTTCCCATGGGGTTTTCTGCTGCTCCCTCGCACCTTTGATCATCTTGTCCTCGCCTTCATCCTCGTCGGAAACAAGATGGCCCACGTCTGTTATGTTCATTGCATTTTGGAGCTTGTATCCGTTATATTTCAAAGTTTTTCTGAGAATGTCCATAAAGATATAGGTCCTGAGGTTCCCTATATGTGCATAGTTATATACCGTAGGGCCGCAGGTATACATAGTGACTTTATTGGGTGTCAGCGGAATAAACTCTTCCTTTTGCCTCGTAAGTGTGTTGTAAATCTTCACCTAATCACTCCTCATTTTTAGCTTCAACATCATCAGTTGTATCATCTATCTCAAGATCGGGACATAATCTTATCTTCATTTTCTTAAAGGCATCTTCATAAATTTTAAGCTCTCTCTTCAATCTGTCAACCTCACCGCGTATCCTGCAGAACTCCTGGGATACAGGATCAGGTATATGTATATGATCCAATTCGAAGCTTTGCCTGATTCTTTCTCCGGCACGCTTGACAGCTCTTCCGGGTACACCAACTACGGTAGTATCGGATTCAACCTCGCTTAAAACAACTGCATTTGCCCCTATTTTAGCATTATCCCCGATTTTCATAGGCCCGAGGATTTTAGCTCCGGCGCTTATCAGCACGTTATTTCCAACGGTAGGATGACGCTTTCCTCTATCCTTACCGGTTCCCCCAAGGGTTACGCCATGGTATATGGTGCAGTAATCACCAATTTCGGCTGTTTCTCCTATTACAACACCCATACCGTGATCTATAAATAAGCCTTTTCCTATTTTTGCTCCCGGATGTATCTCAATTCCGTAACGGTGCCTGGCAAGCTGGGAGATGGCGCGGGCAATAAAATAAAACCCCCGCTTATGAAACCAATGGGCTTTTCTGTATGCTCTGACCGCTTTATAACCGGGATACTGAAAGATCACCTGCCATACATTTCTGGCAGCCGGATCTCTTTCTACTATGGATTTTGCTTCCTCATACCACTTAAACATAATCTCCGCCTTATGAACTTTTGTTCAATTCTTATTATGCCATAGAAACGATCGGGCGTTCCAGCAGTAAATACTACAATAACGCTTTTAGATTCTATCCTTTGGATATTATATTAATACATACTGGAATCAGACACAAGAATAAAAAAGAATACCAGGGGGGTGGTTACCCCTGGTATCAAATAGGATTAACTAAAGCTGCTCCTGCTGCTGTGGCAAATTCGGCATGAGCGGGAATATGGAAGTTTATATCAAACAAATTGGTCAGGCCATCGAATATAGCTCTGGCCTGTGGTACATTAGCAAGATTTCCTGTAAGTACGACATCACTGACATTTTCATTCCTTGATGCAAAAACGGCCATCATGCCAATAGTCTGAAACACAAGGTTTATTATGCCCAGGGCGATATCGGCTTTAGATGCGAGATCGCTGATCTTCCCGAAATTAGACGCAGTCGTTTCCTTTGTAAGACCTGCAACGCCGCCATGAGAGATATCAGCCACAGAAAGGTCTATATGGTTCAGATTCCCATCCTTCGCCATATCAACAAGATCGGCAAAATTTCTGATATTGAGCATCCGGTTGGAAAGCCCCAAAAGGGTTCCTCCTCCTACACCAGTCCCTCCGATATGCTGCACTCTTTCGCCATCAGCAATAACATATGCTGTTCCTGTACCCATGCTGACTATTATTGCTCTTTTAAGACTGCTCAACGAAAGTCCGCCCTGGCCTATGGCTAAAAACTCATCGACCTTGTACGTAGGGATACCGAATATATTCTCTTCAATGAATGTGGAACCAACACCTGTTACCATGATATTGTCCACATCTGACAGCTGTAATTTGTTTTCATTGAGAAATTTGCCCAAGGCCCCGTAAACAGATGATAAAGGATCGGTAGCCTTAACCAGTAACGGACTAAACAGCTTACCGTTATTAAGCCCAACGATTTTAGTGGTGCTGCCACCTATATCGATCCCGACTATTATCCCCATATATCAACATCTCCAATTATTTATTGTTTTCTGTAACGGAAATATGCCAAGGCTACCGGCATGGTTATCAGCCCGCTGATGATTGCCTCAGCAATTGCGTTTGTTGTAAGTACCGTAATAAGAATCGCTCCAAAGGATGCTCCGATCTTTTCTGCTACTTCCTTTGCATAAATAAGATATAGCATTAAAAATACCAGCCCGGTATTGGTAAGACTGCCTGCTATTCCCCCAATAAATGTACTTACGGCATTTTTTAATGGGGATTTTTTCAAAAGCTTGGATATCCCAAGGAAAACATAATAGGAAACCACACCTATAAA
>JAAYNO010000249.1 GCA_012520855.1 Clostridiaceae bacterium
AGTCAATTGCGGGCGAAATAAATGCGGGTATTGAATTCATAACAGATCCTGGCAGTATTAAATGGGACAGCCTGAATGACTATAGTGTATTTATCCTGGTAAAAACCGCAAACGTCGATCCTGAAGATCCTGGTATCTGGATGAATAAAGACTATGAAAGAACAATTACAGAGTATGTGAAAACCGGAGGAAGCATCTTTGTTCTTCATTCAGGGCTGCCTGGTTATCAAAAAGCAAAAGACTACCGGTACATGGTAAAAGGTCATTTCCTGCACCATCCCGAGGAGCATCAGCGTATTATCGTCAAACCTGTTTCAGAATATTATGGGTTGACCAATGGAATAAACGCTTTTGAAATCGTAGACGAGCAGTATTTTGTCGATTGTGATGGAAAAGACACCCATGTATTTCTTGAAGCGGAGTCTGAGCAATTCGGGAAGTGCATAGCCGGCTGGGCTCATGAGTATGGGAAAGGGAAGGTATGCTGCGTAACTCCTGGACATACTCTGGAGGTATTATCTCAACCAATGATGAAAAAGGTTATGATCAACGCTATAATGTGGTGCATGGGTCAATAAGGTAAACTCAACCATATACATAATCAATAAAAGCTCCATCGATAAAAATCGATGGAGCTTTTTGGTGCGGCCGACCGGACTTGAACCGGTACGCTCGCGCATACGCCCCTCAAACGTACGTGTCTGCCAATTCCACCACGGCCGCATAAAATCTTTGAAGAACAGCAAGATTTATTATACATACTGAATCTGGCTCTGTCAATACAGAAACAGAATTTCTTTATGGTCAGGGAGGCAGAACTGTACGGCAATTATGGTGAAAATTTTGAAGATAAAATTAACCATTGTTTTCGTTATGGATACAATGGTCGATCGCAATAGCAAGTGCGCAGAACAGAGGGACATCATTATCGTTGTTTACAATAAGTTCATAGCTGTCACCCCAGGAAAGCCATACTTTATGAAGCTCCCCCATAGTTATGCCATTGCATAGAATAGTGAAATCCATTCCAAAGAGGTTACCCGCAAAGGTATAATCCCCGAATTCACTCTGGATCGAGAGTCTTGGCTTGAAAAAGGAAAACTCCTTTTTTATTATTGCGCTCAATGTTTCCCCGCGATATATATGATATTCGGGAAGAAACTTAAAGAGCTTTTGCTCAATGTAGAATATTTCCATCCCTGTGGCATCGAAAAGGTGAATTTTCGCTCCAAAGGTGAACACCTCACCTTGTACAGTGAATACAGTCTGTCCGGCCTCATTGAAAATATTGTATTTATCACCGAATGAAAAAACTTTCTGCTTGATATAGAGCTTGGTCATCTTTATCACCTCAAAAATAATAATTGTTTACAAAAGTTTAAAAAATATATTCCAATTATATGGTATACTTAAAAATAATAAAATACTACTTATTTGAAATATATAAATCAATAACAGATCAAAGGTAAGGTAATGTTATGACAGAAGAAGAAAAAATTTTTGATGTGGCTCCCGGCGAAAAATATGTTGATGACAGAAGCAGAATGACTATATTTTTTCAGGTTCTGGGCAGAAAGTTCTGGAAGCTCATCAGTATGAATTTGATATTTCTTATCTTCAATATCCCGTCGATTATTATATCTTTTTTATTAAGCGGGTATGTAATCAATGTGTTTTCACCTTTTATTGAAAATGCAGATGAAATGGCTGCTGTTTTATTTGTCTATAGTTTTCCGCTTCTGATGTTCTTAATGGTTATTCCGGCAATTACAGTAGGACCTGCCCAGGCAGGTTTGACCTATCTTCTTCGTTGCTTCTCATATGAGCTGCCTACATTCTACTGGTCGGATTTTAAGGATAAAATGAAAGAAAATCTGAAACAGGGCATAGCTGTCAGTCTGATTAACCTGGTCGCGATTGTTCTTCTGATAATTGACTTTTACTTATATGGCCAGATGACTGATAATGGATCCAATTTTATGCTTTCAGCAGCAAATGGATTGCTTATAGTTGTTTTTCTCCTGTTCGTGATGATGAGCATGTATATTTATCCAATGATGGTTTCCTATGAGCTTAACCTTAAAAATCTTTACAAAAATGCGTTCTTATTCAGTATCGGCAGATTTCTCCCCAACCTGGGAGTACTTATTATATGCTTTCTGTTAGTTATCGGGCCAATGGCAGTGGTAATGTTTTCAGGAAACGCTATAGTCCTGGTTATAGTATATATTTACTATTTGATCCTTGGTTTTTCTTTGCCGGGACTGGTTCTGAACTTCTTTATAAACCCTGCTATTGATAAATATTTAAGACCTGCTCCCGCACAAGGAAACAAAGAATAGCAGCATAGTCAACGCTGCTATTGGTTTTCTGTTTATGAATGTTTTGGAGGGCTATTCAAGCTATTCAAATATATCCTGCATTTTATAATATCCCGGGGCCTTGTTATACAGAAAGGCAGCCGCTTTTAAAGCACCTTCGGCAAAGAGCTCCCTGGACACTGCCGTATGTTTTATTTCAATCATTTCATCATTTCCCGCAAAGAGAATAGTGTGTTCGCCTGTAATTGTTCCGCCTCTTACTGAGTGAATACCGATTTCATCTCTTGTTCTCTTTTGCATTGAAGAATGGCGGTCATAAACATATTTCATCTCATTGCCCGGCAAAGCGGAATTAATAGCATCTGCAATTGCCAGAGCAGTGCCGCTGGGTGCATCTATCTTTTGATTATGATGCTTTTCTATGATTTCAATGTCGAAAGTCCCGTTAAGTGTTTTCGCAGCCCGCTTGACCAAATCCAGTATAAGATTTATGCCCAGAGACATGTTGGCCGAAAGGAGAACCGGTATAGTATGGGAAGCATTTTCAATTAGTAGTTTCTGCTCATCGCTGTGCCCTGTTGTGGCAATTACAATAGGATAAGACTTGTCTGTTGCATACTCCAGGATGCTGGCTAAAGCACTTGGATGGGAAAAGTCTATTATAACATCAACCTGTTCTTTTACTTGAGACGTATCTGAATATACAGGGAACGGATTTCCAGGTAATACGACAGTATCAATTCCCGCAACTACTGACATTCCTTCTTTATACATACATGTTTTTGCGATGATTTGCCCCATTTTTCCGTTGCAGCCGTTTAGTAATATACGAATCATCAAAAATCCTCCAATTGTGTCAGAGATAATAAAATCTTAAATTAGCCCGTATTCGCTCATAGCTCTTTTAAGCTGGTTCATTCCTGTTTCTGAAATTTCTACCAGAGGCAGGCGGCATTTCCCTACGTTAAATCCTAATAGATTCATTGCTGCCTTGATCGGTATAGGATTTGTCTCACAAAACAGTGCTTTTTCAAGGGGGACAGATTTTATCTGCAGGTCCCTGCTTGTTTTGATATCTCCTTCTAAGAAGGATTTTACCATTTTATGCGTGTCTCCGGGTATTATATTTGCTATTACAGATATAACACCTTTACCGCCCAGAGCGAGCAAGGGTACGACATTTCCGTCCTCACCCGAATATAAATCAAGTTTGTCCCCACATAGATATAATATTTCCGAGGCTTGAAGGAGGTTACACTCTTTTACTGCTGCTATATTTTCGATCTCAGCCAATCTTTTTAATGTAGCCGGATTAATATTCAGATTTGTTCTGGAAGGTACATTATATAGAACCATAGGTATCGTGATACTTTCGGCTATAGCTTTAAAGTGCTGATAAAGACCTTCCTGAGTAGTCTTGTTATAGTATGGAGTGACAGAAAGTATAGAATCTACACCAACTCCCTCACAATACTGCGATAATTTTATGGCATGACTGGTGTCATTGCTTCCTGCGCCGGCCATAACATGCACACGCTTATTTATTATTTCTGTTGCAAAACGGACGACTTCTTTATGCTCTTCATCGGGCATTGTGGACGCTTCACCTGTTGTGCCGCAAATCAATATAGCGTCTGTGCCTTCTTTTATATGCCATTCAATTAATTCCTCAAGCTTTTTATAATCTACTCCCGTGTCATTAAAGGGGGTTACCAGAGCGACACAAGAACCGGTAAACAGTGTTTTTTTCATATTTGGCACTCCTTTCAAAATCTCTGATACTAAAAAAAGTCTGATAAAAAAACTGCCTGATTTTCTATCGGCAGCCTGTATAAACAATAATGAGTTCAAAGAACTCCACCGATAGCACTCCGCTGTTACAGCGACAGTTGAAAGGCTGTTTGCCGGTCAACCAGGCCACAGATGTAACGGCACCTGGAGCCTTCGGCGTTTTGCCCTTTTACTTAAGCTCATCGAAACCGTCATTCTTGCTTAAGCTACTAATGAAAAACGCACCTCTATCTATAGATTATATTCGATTTTTCTTCATTACTCCACACCTTAAAGAGTGAAAATACGATTCATGTGAATCAATTTCGTAAATGATATCATTAATGCATCGCATTGTCAAATAGTAAATTAATATGGTATATTGAAAGTGTTCCAGCTGCCTTAAACTGGAGCAGTTCATCATGTGTTATCGAAACAATCTGGAAAACGCTTATTAAATAATATCCGGTAATGGAGGTATATTCGTGGCTCCCAAAAAAACACAAAAGAGAAAAGTAAAAACCAGAAAAAAAACTAAAGCTACTAATTCTTCAAAGCAATTGAAGACAGAGGTATCAGGGCTTATCATATTTGCCCTTGGTATCCTTATGGCACTTAGCATATACTTCAATAACATTACGGGTCCTTTAGGCGAGCTGTTGGGAAGGTTTGTCGGTGGATTATTCGGTTTATCCGCATATGCTATTCCTCCGATAGTCTTGATTCACGGTATAATTAAAATTTTTAAACCAAAACTTCTGAATCAGGACAGAAGATTTACCCTGATCCTTGTTCTCCTTATCGTTTTTTCTTCAATGCTCCAGGCAGGACTTTACAATGTCGACAGGTACGAAAACATGACATTGTTAAGATACATAAGCACTTTCTACAAAGAAGGTATCAGAGCTATCGGCAAGGCCGATGATTTTATATCAAGCGGCGGAGTACTGGGAGGCATCGTTGGTGTTCCTTTGCTTTTTGTTTTTAAAAAGTGGGGAACCATGTTGGTACTCACCACTGCAGCCATTATTCTTGCTATGCTTATTACAAGGCTTTCATTGGCTGACGCGGCCAGAAGTGTGGCCAGGGGTACCAGTGAAGCAATTAACGGTATGGTTGGCGCTGCCAGAAAGAAACGTGAGGACAGGATCTTCAGAAAAAGCCTGGAAGAAAGTATGGATGAAGGTACAAGCCTGTCAGCCGGCGTATCAAAGAAGAAGAGGGGCAGAGTATTGGACTTTCCTTTGGAAAATAACAGCGAAAAGAATGAAGATTTGCAAATCCCGGGTCAGAAGAGTGATACTGTAAACATCCCCGTTCATGAAGAGCCCCGTTTTAGTGATGGTGATAAACTCAAGGTTTTTGACTTGGATATAAAAGAACCTGAACGAGAATCTAAACATGATCATACCATTAATACTGAGTTTGAAAGTGCAAAAAGCACCACAAAAAAATCAGGTAGCAGCCAGGAGCAGTTTCCGCCGGCAGAGCTTGATCCCACAGGATTTACAGCAGAAAAAAACATTGAATATATTTACCCTCCCACTGAGCTTCTTTCCAAGTCAAAAGAGGGTGAAAGCAATATGAGGAGGATAAGGACCACTTCTGTCGACAATGCTAAAAAACTGGAAAGCACTCTGGAAAGCTTCGGAATAGGAGCCAAGGTTATCAATGTATCAGTCGGTCCTGCATTTACACGATATGAGCTTCAGCCCGCACCGGGAGTAAAGGTGAGCAGGATAGTGAACCTGACTGATGACATAGCCTTAAACCTCGCAGCTACGGGCGTGCGTATAGAAGCACCGATACCCGGGAAAGCAGCCATAGGTATCGAAGTACCCAACAAAGAGGTCGCCCCGATAAGCTTAAGAAGTGTTTTGGAATCCAGAGAGTTTAAAAACCATAAATCCCATCTTGCCGTTGCATTGGGTAAGGATATCTCAGGGGAAAACACGGTAATTGACTTGTCAAGAATGCCTCACTTGCTGATTGCGGGAGCCACCGGTTCAGGAAAGAGCGTATGTATAAATTCTATTGTAATTAGTCTTCTATACAAAGCTTCCCCGGAAGATGTAAAGCTTCTTATGATAGACCCTAAGGTGGTCGAATTAGGGGTGTATAACGGTATCCCGCATCTTTTGATACCTGTTGTGACAGATCCTAACAAGGCAGCGGGGGCACTGCGCTGGGCTGTTTCAGAAATGACAACCAGGTATAAGCTCTTTGCCGATAAGGGTGTGAGGGATATACTGGGTTATAACGCAACCATTGACGAGGCGGGGGAAGGAGTGAAGCTTCCGCAGATAGTTATAATTATCGATGAGTTAGCTGATCTTATGATGGTGGCTCCCCACGATGTTGAGGACTCCATCTGCCGTCTCGCCCAAATGGCCCGTGCTGCCGGAATGCATTTAGTGATCGCAACCCAGAGACCGTCAGTAAATGTAATAACCGGCGTTATAAAAGCCAATATACCCTCCCGAATTTCATTTGCCGTTTCTTCCCAGGTGGACTCCCGGACGATCCTTGATATGGCCGGAGCCGAAAAGCTTCTTGGAAAAGGAGACATGCTTTACTATCCTGTGGGCATACCCAAGCCCATACGTGTAAAAGGAGCTTATGTTACAGATAAAGAGGTGGAACTGGTAGTTGATTTTATCAAAAATCAGGCTCGCGCGCATTATGATGAGGAAATAATCGAAAATATCAATGATAATGTCAAGAATAATAATGAGGACAACTCTGAAAGTGATTGTGATGAACTACTGGGTCAGGCAATTGAAGCAGTCATAGAATGCGGACAGGCCTCAGTCTCATTTATCCAGCGCAAGTTCAAGGTAGGCTATGCAAGAGCAGGCAGGATTATTGACCAAATGGCCGAGCGTAATATAATCAGCGGATACGAGGGCAGTAAGCCAAGACGTATTCTCCTTTCAAAGGAGCGCTGGGAGGAAATGAAAATGTCCTCGGAGGATAAAATATGAATTTCGTAAAAAATATACCTTTAGATTTTAATGTATCATTGACTTTTATTGTTCTTCTGATGGCATTTCTCACTGCGTATATGGCTATCCGCGGTATTCGCAGGCTTACGGTTTTTTCGGCAGTCATTTTCGCCATACAACTGTTTATGCTTACTACCGGTATATTAACTGTCATTAATAAGGTGATATCAGTACCCGTTTACGAAATTTTTCTGATTATTTTTGGCATCTTGATGCCCGGTTCATTTCTTGTTTTTGACTATACCAGGATGAAATCAAAAATTAAAAAGTCCAATACTGATGTTCCGCTTATAGAAAGGATCGAAAAGCAAAGTGATATAGGCTGGCGTTATAATGAATATATCGAAAAACTTGACGAATGGAAAAATGAGATTAAACCCGGTATGATAGCCGGTGATTTGGAATTGACCGATAGGCGTCTTAAAAATAATGTCATCAAGCAGCTTTCTGCAGTCCATAAACTTATTGATACAGGAGAGTATAAACAGGCTCTTGAGATCTACAATATTCTTTCAGAGCTTCTAAACGGCAATGCGCAAATTTTATATAACACAGCCTGGTTAAATTATAAATGCGAGCTTTACGGGGAAGCTATCCGATGCTGCAAAAAAGCATTGTATATACTTGGTGATGATTCTAATCCGAAACACAAACGAAAGAAAATCAGCGAGGAAATGGAACTTTTAAACCCTTCTCTCAACTTTATATATGGAATGTCTCTTTTTGCAATAAATAAATATGTTCTTGCAATAAACCAGTTCACTTTGGCAAAAAAGTATATTGAAGAACTTAGAGAAGCGGATATCAATATAGCTAAGTGTTACATCGCACTTGGAGAACTGGCTGAAGCGCAGAAGCATATCCGCCTTGCATTGAAGTTTGAAGAAGATAATAAGTTAAGGTATCTGCTGGCAAGGCTGTGCTTTGAAAAGAATGAGGAAATGGAGTGCAGGCATCAATTGGAGACTATTGTTTCCAATGATCCCGAATTTACCGAAGCATGGAGCCTGCTGGGCAAACTCTATCGTAAACGGAGCGACTGGCCGAATGCTCTTGTGGTATATAAAAAGCTCACTTCATTAACACCTTATGATGCTGATGTCTATTATAGACTGGGAATAGCCCAGCGCCATGAGGGAAAAACTGAAGACGCAATTGCAAGCCTTAAGTTTACAGTAGATCTGATGCCTGAGCACAGCAGAGCTTATTATAGTCTGGCATCAATATATGATGCTCAGGGAAAAACAGACAAGGCTATAGAATATCTGAAAAAATCCCTGAAAGGGGATGAGCGTTTGGAGATGGCTTATAATCACCTTGCAGAGATTTATATATCCACTGACAGAATCTATGAAGCTATTTTAGTTTATGAAGAGGCTGCCAGGGAGCATCCCGGATCATACCTCATACATTTTAACTTAGGTATTTCACTTATGATCATGAAACGCTACGAAGAGGCGGTAAGAGTATTTAAGAAAGCTCACAAGCTAACCTCCGATGACCCGGCCCTTTATTATAACTGGGCTTCTGCTGTTATATCTTTAAAAAATTATTCTGAGGCAGCCAGATTGTATAAGGAAGGCTTAAAATTGAAAGCCGATGACGATGAGATCCTTTTTGGTCTGGCGAGAGTATCGGCTTTGTCGGGCGATGTTGATGCCACAATCGGGTTCTTGATCCGCGCTTTTGAAATCAATCCTAATCTAAGGCTCAGAGCGAAATCTTCCCATGATTTTGCGGCATATAGGACACATCCTGAATTCATGGAAATCACCAGATTACCTTTGAAGGAAGAAAGAAAAAATGCATGAATATAAATAGTGTTCCTTACGAAGAACACCTTTAATCAATAATGCAGAAAAACATAACCCGACATTGCATATTTGCTTAGCGATAAATGGCTGTTGGGAAATCTGTTCGTTGTCATTTTAAATTGAGAAAAGCGAAATAAGTAATCTGATTGAGGGAAAATTCGACCAAAGGATCATAGACCTATATGGATAAAAATTTTGAAATTATCTTGATATAATATTGCATATTTTATATTATATAAAAAGGCTTACCGGGTATACGAATGGCAGATGGTGATTCAATAGTAAAAGGCGAAAGCAAACTAAAAAGAAAGGAATAACCCATTGAGGTGAGGTTAATCAATGATAAAGAAAATAAGGATAGGTATTCTAGGTTATGGGAATATAGGCAGAGGGGTCGAGTTGGCTGTAATGCAAAACCCTGATATGGAACTGAAGGCTATTTTTACGAGAAGAAATCCCGATAGCATAAAAAATTTCACAGAAGGTATTAAGATTGTTAATACCGAAGATATCATGAAATATAAAGATGTTATCGACGTATTGATTCTTTGCGGAGGTTCGGCTTCTGATTTGCCGGAACAAGGACCTGAATATGCCGGTCTGTTTAATTGTGTCGATTCATTCGACACACATGCTAAAATACCTGAATATTTCGCAAACGTTGATAAGGCAGCAAAGGCTGCAGGTAAAACTGCTGCTATATCAATAGGCTGGGATCCGGGTCTCTTTTCAATGAACCGCATGCTGACTGAAGCTGTGATCCCCATAGGAGAAACGTATACTTTTTGGGGTAGGGGCGTAAGCCAGGGCCATTCCGATGCCATACGCAGAGTTGAAGGGGTAAAGAATGCCATTCAATACACCATACCCGTAGAAGAGGCAGTTAACAGGATCAGGAATGGTGAAGAACCGGAACTGACCACCCGGGACAAACACCTGAGAGAGTGTTTCGTTGTGGCTGATGAGGGCGCCGACAAAGCTAAGATTGAAGAAACTATAAAAAACATGCCGAATTATTTTTCTGACTATAATACGATTGTCCATTTCATCTCCGAGGAAGAACTTCGCAGGGACCACAGCCGAATGCCGCACGGTGGTTTTGTGATAAGGAGTGGGAAGACCGGTTTGGACAAAAATAAGCATCTTATAGAGTTCTCTTTGAAGCTGGACAGCAACCCCGAATTTACCGGAAGCGTCATGGCAGCTTATGCCCGCGCTGTAGCAAGGCTAAACGCCGAAGGCAGAACCGGCGCCGTTACGGTATTCGATATCCCATTAGGTTATTTGTCCCCTAAAACTCCGGAAGTGTTAAGAAAAGAATTGCTGTAAATCATACAAATCGTAAATCGAAATCTTATAAATTGTAAATTGTTGTTTTTAAATTGTAATTGTAATCTTTAATTATAATCGTAGCCCAGCATTAAGGATGGGCTACTTTTTGATAGGCAATCAACGATTGACACAGGGAATAGTATTGCTTTACACTGAATATGGTAAAAATAAGGATAAAGAGGTATGGAATTATGACTTATAAATTGTTGGACGGCAAGGATCTGTCAAAAAGAATGAAGCAGGCTATGAAGCTTGAGGTTCAGAGCCTGGCCGAAGCAGGCATCGTACCCGGTCTTGCGGTGGTCATTGTTGGAAACGATCCTGCTTCAAGAATATATGTGAACAATAAAAAGAAGGACTGTGAAGAGGTTGGAATAAGATCCTTTGAGTATGCGCTTCCTGAAGAAACAAGCGAAGTTCAGCTCTTAGGCTTGATTGACGCATTGAATCAGGATCCCGCGATAGACGGTATTCTGGTACAGCTCCCCATCCCCAAACACCTTGACGAGGCGAAGGTGATCCGCAGAATCAGCCATGAAAAGGATGTGGATGCGTTCCATCCGTATAATACGGGTGAATTGATGATTGGACGGCCTGTTTTTGCGCCTTGTACCCCCGCAGGGGTCATGGAGCTGATTAAAGACGCGGGAATAGATGTTACCGGCAAAAACTGCGTAGTCGTAGGAAGAAGCAATATTGTCGGAAAACCTATGTCCATGCTCATGCTCCATGCTAATGCCACGGTAACTGTTTGCCATTCCAAAACAAAAGATTTGAAGTCTGCGTGCAGGCAGGCCGATATCCTTATAGTGGCAATAGGAAAAGCTGATTTTATCACTGCCGATTATGTCAAGGAAGGCGCAGTCGTCATTGATGTGGGTATGAACAGGAGAGATGATGGAAAGCTCACCGGGGATGTTGATTTTGAAAGCGTAAGCAAGAAGGCTTCAGCCATAACACCTGTCCCTGGAGGAGTGGGGCCAATGACCAGAGCTATACTGTTAAAAAATACAATTAAAGCCTGCAATATGCACAAAAAAAACATGCTTTCTTGACATGAAATTTAAAACTGTATACAATAGTTTCATAATGGCATCTCG
>JAAYNO010000250.1 GCA_012520855.1 Clostridiaceae bacterium
GTAATGGAATAGGGACAGTAAAAGCCTTGTTCACATACTCAACTCTTTGTGGAAGAGCTATTTTCTCAATCTTCTTTTCCGGAGAGAAAACTTTTGAGTAAACCAAATAAGTCACCGCTCCGCCTATTAAAAAGAATCCAAACAAAGACAGAAGCGAATCGGGATTGCCTGGTGACATTACCCCAGTAATAACGAGAGTCAGGCAGAACAAAATCAATACGGCTATTACCGAACCCATGATGACATATGACTTTGTTGGATACCCCGGTCTTGACACCTTTACAACAGACTTGACATTGTGTTGAATTGGAGGCGTCGGCTCTTTTTCCTCAATAACATCCTGTGGCTTAACAGATAGAGGTTCTTTAGTTATCTGCTTATCGGTCCCCATTTCTTTTAAATATGCTCTGAGGTCTGAAGCCTTAAAATCTTCCGACTTCAGAATCTCAAGCAGTTTTTGGACAAAATTGTCCGATTGCTCATTTGCAAACTGAATATCATTGATTATTAAGCCCAATAAGAAGCTTTTTAAAGTGTTAGAATTATGGTCCAAAGTTTTTAAGGGCAGATACGCAAATTCAAAATCTAAATCCTGTGGATCTGCGAAAATGAAACTACTGTCAAAAACTATTCTGTCTGTATCCAGTAAATACTGCTCCATGCCTTCAACTGTAGTTACAATATTCTTAATAAGTTTCAGAAAATCCTCTCTTCCTAATTTCCTGCGTTCAAGAAGTTTTTTTATAGGGATCAGCGAGGTTATGTCATACTGCAGGCGAATTTCACCGTTCAGACTTATTGAGTTTGCTTTCAAAATACCTGGAATGCTATTATTCACCAGCATTTGCAGTTGGAAATGTATAACCTCTTCCTTCTCAGGAAAGGTATACACCATAAGGCTTCTTCCTGATACATTTTTAAATATAGATATGATTTTCTCTGCCTTGCTTTCCATTTTTACCTCCTAAGATTTATAATCTTTGATGAATATGTCTTTTTGTATATGTAGCCCACCCTTAGTGCTGGGCTACTTTGCCTTACATTCACCTAATCACGCAGCAGCTTCATCGAGGACTTTCTCCTCAGGTTTTTCATACGAACCATAACCTTTCACCAGCCTTACCTCCACATTATATTGGGCAAGCTCTTTCCTGGCGTTTTCATAGGCCTCTTCAGCATAACTTTCCGCGTTATCCGGAAAAACTACGATTACTATTCTATTTATAGTTTTGAATTTCCCGGTATCGATAAAATCCGGGGTCTCAACTTCTAAAAGACGTTTTCCATGCTTTTTTATTTCACTCTTTATAGCTGACGGACGCTCGGTATAGGTCTTCATAAAAGGATTCAACGTAAATATGTCATAAAGCTCTATCGTTTTCTCTCTATAATCGAGTATATACGCATCTATAACAGGGTAATCACTTGAGGTCGGCGTAGCAGTTATTCCATTTTTATTCTTGATTTTTGCAACATGCAATTTCTCAATTTCAAGACCCCTGTCACAATATCTTTTATCGCTATCCATTTGTGTCCAGATACTGGCGCTTTCATTTTCTTCCTCAGTTTTTATCTCCTTGACCTTCACGGTCTTTCCCCTGCCCCCGGTCCAGGCTATTATCTTGACACGGTTTGACAGTTTAAGCTCCGGGATCAAACCGAAGGGAACAGGCGCTTTTATTTTATATTCAACTACAAGCTCCAGTGATTCTGAATCCCCGAATATACTTGAATTTTCAAAACTGATCCCCTCAAGTCCATCCTTTATGCCAAGTGCCAAGGCCGCATCACCATTACCGTTTTTAACTCTTTTTTTCAGCTCTGTTCCAAGACTTCCTTTTGCAATCAGGCACACAAGATTGTTTGTTATTCCATAGTTGAGCTTATTTGCGAAAATGGTCATAAACATATGTAATTCGGCTTTCGGATCCTCAACTATCAAATTGACCATATCAGTTACCTGAGAAAAATTGTTGGTAATATTATCTGCACTGTTTAGTAGGCTTCCAATATCGTCAACAGTGATCGTTTCTTCTGAATCCCCCGTTATTGCTTCATTAAACGATCTAAAGGCATTAATCACTGTGTTTTGCTGCTCTTGCAGGGCTGTGCCTGCTTCATTTGCCATGGTGCTTAATTGATCAGAAAAATCCTTCATCCCCGTCATATGATAAAAATAGCTCATGTTTCCAATCTTGCGGCCTACTTCAGCAAGAGCATTCTGAACCGTATTATAGGTATAAAAAATCCGTATTATATAGACCATGGATAAAATAAACATAAGAAAGAAAGGCAATACTACTGCCGCCTCAACAGTTGCGCTGCCATTTATTCTTTTAAACTTAATATCCCTGGCTCCATTCAACAGATATCATCCCCGATCCACCTTTTCTAAATAAATTTTCAGGCAGAAACCATGTGTTAAAATCCAGTTCGGCTTTTATGAAAATGTATGTATTATATTGATCCACAGTTAAGTCATAGTTTCCCGATACCTCCTGCACATTCATCTGAATGAGGTCAGCTGTTCTTAAGGCTTTGGTATCGGCCGGTACGGCCAGCAGCATCAGTCGGAGATAGTCTGTATAATCCATCATAATAAGCCTTCCTGCTATATTATTTCTTCCGCTGTTTCCCGCCTTGCCCAGCACTTTGTCAAGCTGTCCTTCCACTGCCGTCAGGCCCTTGTCCAATAAGCCGTTTGCAAGCTTCTTTACATTGTCTTCCAGCTTTTTATAACCCTCTGACTCAAAGATCATGGCTCTTATGTATTCTTTAAGTTGACTCTTCAGCCGGGCCAATTGCGCTGACCCATACGATACAACCGTGCCACGAATATCTTCAAAGCATTTTGTGATCGCTGTCTCAAAACTCTCTTTGAAACTGTCCATATCATTAAAGTCAAGGTTATCTAAGAAAGTTGTTCCTATTGAACTCAAAAGATTATCGATTTCTATTTGATTTATGGGGGCAGCATCGCTTAAAATATCTGTTATTCCTTTTTCTATGGGTGCAAATACTTCATCGATCTTACCGTTGATAATGCCTGTGATCGTTTCCTGAATAGCTTCCGAAGCCCGATCCACTGTGGATTCGATTTTATCCTTCACAAAATTTTTAACACCTTTGAGTAAATAATCCTTTAAATTATTTGCTCCCAAATACCAGGACGCGGTTGTCTTTATTAGAGGGACCGATTTGCCTTTAAGTAAAAAATCGGTATCTACATATGATTCCAGCCCCGCCCACGCGATAAGTATAAAATTCTGAACGATCGGTATGCCGAAAACAGTCCAGCCTGCGATCGCAGTTGCCAATGACAGTGCTGAGGCTAATTTTTCAGGATCGGTATAAACATGAAGAAGGTTAAAGATAAGGCGAATTGCAAATAGACTTCTTTTAACACAGCCAATATTCTGATTAGCCGAATCGTTCCCGAATAGAATATACTCAATCTCGGCCTGCCTGAAGAAGGTCTTATCCAAAGGCCTTCCCCAGCCTATATCGTGTTCGATGCCATCAATCGCTGTTAAGCATTTAAATGCCGACAAAATATATTCATTCATATATAGACTTTCAATAAGGCTTTCCAATCCGTTGGACACTGCATCCCTGATAATATCCAGAAGGGCTTTAATACGCTCCATTTCATAGTCGAAGAAGCTCTTTTCGCTCTCATTGACTGTGTCCAGACCTTCGACTGGTTTATCAAAGGGACTTAAGCTTACCACCCGGTTTTGTTCAGATTCCAGTATTGCTTTTCCTATAGCCAGCAAAGCAGCATCCGAGCTGGTGGCACCTCTTTTGGACGGCAGCTTAAAATATCTGTCAACTATATTTTCAAGGCTTCCACCAATACCATCAATTTCAGTCGTTTCTTCTTTTTTGCCTTGCTGACCGACTTCATTTGCGAAATCTCCCACCCCTTCGCGGACTTCCTCCAGCTCTTTTTCATTCGAAGCTGCCTCTTCTTTGGAATCTATACCGTGATACTTTTTATTGAACCATTTATTAAAAGCTTTTAATTCTTCATCGTTCACTTCAGGCTCAAGAGTATATTCCGGAATGTCAAAATAGCCCTTCATCTCATCTATACTTTTTAAATCTGCAAGATCTGCAATTAACGAATTAAAGCTTCCGCTTACGGCCTGATAACCGTCAAAGCCCTTATAGGTTTTGTCAAAGGGTTTTTCTTTTACGGCATTAGCTTCTTTTATTGCACTGTCCAAGCCTTTAGAGGCTTTATCGAGAACATCAGAAAAACTTTCTATCGTCTTTTTCCAGGCTTCAAGTCTATTCAAATTTTCGGATATTTTCTCCCTGACACCAGTGAAAGTCACGGTTTGAATTGATTTAAGCTGGATCTTAAGAGATCCCATTATTTGATCCGATACACCGCTTTCATAATCACCGGCATCATCTAAAAGCGACTTACTCTCTGTATCAAGCTCACTTAGTTTGGGTGTCAGTTCGTCAATAAGCTTAATAATGTCGTTGTGGTAAGTAATATGAGTTGTTATGTTTAAAAGAAGTATTCCAGCCTCATTTTTACTGCTATCGTTGAACAGTTTAGCATTTTCCAGAGCATAAATTGCCGAGGCCAATCCTTCGTCAATTTCTTTTTTGTAATCACTGATTTCGTTATCCAGGGAAAGGTATTCAATATAAGCATTATTACACGAATTCTGGATATGTGCGTAATTTTCTGTTAAATCCGATATTTCTGCTTCCAGGGCTACCCTTTCTTCTTCAAGGGTTTTGGCTTTACTCCCGGCGGCAGTTAATAATTTATTTTTTACAGCGGCTAATTCAGCCTCTTTTTTGGCTATTTTATCACCTGTCTCATTTAATTCTCTTTGTATGTAATCATAATCATCCTTAGCTTTATTATAGCTGTCATATAAAGTATTATATTTCGTCTGGGCTTCCTGAACCGGTATAACAAGATCATTCGCTATTTTTATGAATCTTTCCGCATCGCTTATATTGGATTTTACTGCAGCTATTACACTTCTTTTAAGGTTATTGCCGGATCCATCCTCCGGGCAATTCAAAAGACACAGTTTATACTGCAGCATACAGCTTACATTAACCAAACCTTCCCTTATACTATTCATCAGCTTGTCCACTGTCATCTTTCGTTCTATCATATCGCCTTCCTTCATAAGTCCAATCATTACCTTTATTTTTTCGTAGAATTCCTGAACAACCTGAGCTGGCGCCCGGTACTTCATAAACTCCACAGCCTGCTGATTTAGAACATAGGGTTCGCTTAGGTTATAAAAGGGTATCACATCGACCTTTTTTACTGAGAATCCATAAAGGTCGGTTACTCCGTCAGCGATAGCTCCCGAATTTAAGTTTTGGGACAGCAGCTCATAGATTTCTTTTTCCATAGCTTCCTTTTCTCTTGGATACATGGCAAAAAGACCGTATTGTTCCTTTAACTGACGGTCATAAGCGGCCAAAATCGATTCACTGCATATTTTAAGCGCAGTTTTAGCTTGCCCTACAGCAAGTGAATAGCGGTATATATCGATCAAAATACATGACAGCGGGATCAATACAGCCAGAATAATGCATAGAAATACTGCCGCACTCCCCTTTGGTTTCAAAAACATATTTTAACCTATTCCTTGTTAATGATTTTTCCTAAGTTGTTTTTCATTGAGTCTATTTTAGCCGTTATGTCCTTGTAAATCCTGGTTTCCCTTATTATCTGGTAAACATAGTCGGCAGTATTTATCATGTCCTTGGAATCGTATACAGTTGCGTATGCTTCCCCTTTTACGGTAACGTAACCGCCCTTGCCGATCAGCTTTAAAAGTCTTATTCCGGGTGCGGTATAGGTGATCTCTATTTCCACAATTACTTCTGATGGAATGCCCGGGCTGAAGGCGACATTTACATTGATGGGATGCGATAAATGGGGCTTTAGAATCCCTAACTTATCGAGCCCTGTCAATATCCGGGCTTCGGCCTGTTCTTCCTTTTTCTTGTTATTCCAAAGCTTTAAATGCCAGTAAGTTTCTCTTGATTCATATGTGTCCTTCCTATATACACCGGTAGTAAGCTGATCTACCGGTAACGGTTTATAGCCCCATTGTCTTGAAATGCTTTGTGCCGCTTCCTCTGCAATGTTTTGAATAAGAGTTTTTTGATAGAATATCAGAAATACGATAATGCAAACGAAAACACAAACAAATATTATAGGAATAAGGATTGCATATTCCAGGGTATAGCTTCCTCTTTTGCTTAAAGATTTTTTCTCATACATCAAAAAACACTCCTGAGCTCTAATATAACCGGAGCAACACAAATAAGGACAATTGCCAAAAACATGATGGCCAGCGGAAGCATAAGCTTAGATGAGGCTTTTTCTCCTAATTGTTTAGCAATGTTTTTTCTCATCTCCCAGCATTCGGTTCCCATTCTCTTAAGCTCGAAAATCATCTGATTTCCGCCAAGCTTCATATTCTGTTGAACAATACTTACGAAGTTCGTGAGCTGTTTTATCCTGCATCTCTCCGAAAAGCCGGAATAGGCTTCATATTCAAGCATTCCTGACTGGATATCAAGAATTACGGTTTTAAGCTCCTGATATAATGGAGAATCCTTATTTTCTTCAGACACGATGCGTTCAATAGCCTGTCTTATGTTCAATCCGGCGTTAACAAGAAGCACCAGCTTGCTTAAAAAATCAGGAAAATCTCTTTCAAGCCTGAATTTTCTTTCCTTGTACAGGTCGTCAAGGTTCTTATCCGCAAGAAAAAACAATCCGGCTCCAGAGACTGGGATAATAATCAAAGCTGAGTATTCCAGATTTCCGACAAAACAAAAAAATGTGCTTATCACTAAACCTAAAAATAAATGAAATACTTTTACGGACCAGTGAACCTTGGTGTAGTAGGTTATATAACGGCTTCCGTAAAGCATAACAAGCTTTTGGTTAAGTTTAGCCTGATATCGCCCTCTCCCTGACAGCTTCAATGTTTCGACGATCCCGAGGCAGCCGGGAAGGAAAGCCTTGTAGGAGTATGTCCTGCTGTCCAAAGGCTCAAAGAATTCCTTATATCTTTTTGAAAAAATACTGTGACAGATTGCAAACAAAAGTAGAAAAAAGATCAATAGTATACCGGATAAAAGCGTCATCGATCCTAAACCTCAATATTCATTACTTTATGAGCAACAAATTGCCCAGCCAATATCATAAAAAGTGCAACAGTCATTACAACGCGTCCATAAGCAGTTGTCATAAGCGGTTCCAAATAGTTCGATCCGGTTTTTAAAAAAAGGACCATTACAAAGGGCATTATCCCTAAAATCTTTTGTTCTAATTTTTTGCCGGCTATAAGATTTTCAATATCCTGATGTATCTCGATCTTTTCACGGATTGTATCTGAAGTGTTTTTTATTACCTCAACCAGATTTGCTCCCGCTCGTTTTGATATCAAAATAACTTGTGCAAAGCTTTTTATATCCTCTATCTGGCTTCTCTCGGCCAAATCCAGAATGATTTTTTCTACTGGTTCATTCATCAATAACCTTTTGTTCATGATTTCAAGTTCCACGACAATATCACTCTCCGGATCGGGGTATATTCCCAGGATAGACTTGTAGGCTTCCAGTATTGCTGTTTCAAGCGACTTTCCAGCCGTAAGTGATACTGAAATAAAATAAAGAGTATCTTTAAACTGGAGGTTTAGTGCATCTTTTCTTTTCTTCATCTGTTCCTTTTTTCTGAAAGGAATGTAAATAACTCCGACCAATGACAGCAATGCAGACAAAAATATATTCTCGTAGAAAATAAGCCCTACAAAAAAACAGCATGCCATAGCAATTGCCAAAGATAAGATCAATTCTTCAGGCTTCATCTTATAATATTTGTACTGAGGAATCTCCCTGTTTATATCACTACTCAAGATCGATCCCCCTTTGCTTTGCCTTTTGCCTGTTTACCAAAGGATTTTCGGTACGTTTAAGCGAACCTATAACCATTCCTTTTGAATCCTCTCCCGTCTCCTCAAATATATAAAGCGGGTTAAGCATTATTTCACCATCTTTATAACCAAGAACTTCTGTGATCTCCATCGTCCTTCTTGTATAGTCCCTGAGCCTTGAAAGAAAAATGATGATATCAAGAGCCGATGCTATCTGTTTTTTTATTGCTTCCAACGGCAGGGGAGCGGCCATGAGAACCATGGTTTCAAGCCGGGATAGCATATCCGCTGTAGAATTTGCATGTCCTGTAGACATTGATCCATCATGACCTGTATTCATTGCCTGAAGCATATCCAAGGCCTCACCCCCACGCACCTCCCCCACGATGATGCGTTCCGGCCTCATTCGTAATGAAGTTTTAATAAGGGATTTCATGCTGATTTCTCCCCTGCCTTCGGTGTTGGCATTGCGAGTCTCCAGTCTGGCA
The DNA here is from genome assembly GCA_012520855.1 of Clostridiaceae bacterium. Taxonomy (GTDB): domain Bacteria; phylum Bacillota; class Clostridia; order DSM-8532; family DSM-8532; genus DTU059. The sequence continues at coordinate 8,429 of JAAYNO010000250.1, forward strand.
ATATTTTTAATGGTAGAAAGCTGAAGCTCTGCAGAGTCTTCAATCGTTACTATCCTCTCGTCTTGTGGAATAAGAGATGATAATGCATTCAAAAATGAAGTTTTTCCGCTTCCTGTTCCTCCACAGATGAAAATATTGTATTTCGCTTTGACCAGCTTTTCTAAAAACATCGCGGCGTCAATGGTCAAAGAACCGTACATTATTAATTCATTAACTGTCATAGGGTTATCCGGAAATTTGCGAATAGTGACCAAAGGACCGTTTAATGCCACGGGAGGCAGAACCACATTGACTCTCGAACCGTCTTCCAGCCTTGCATCCACAACAGGTTCAGCTTCATTGACGCTTCGATTCACCTTTGCCACCATATTTTGAATAAGATCGTCGAGTCTTTCCCGGCTTTCAAAAACAATATCGGTTTCCTCAACCACGCCATTTTTCTCAATAAAAACCTTATCAGGACCATTGATCATTATTTCAGTAATGCTTTTATCATTGATCAGCGGTTCCAGTACATCATGTCTTCTCATTTGGTTAAACACGGTATCAACAATTGTTTTAAGTTCGGCAGCGCTGAATTTATTAATAAGCTGTTTTGAGAAACAGATCGCTTCAATTTGCTCAAGCAATAAAACATCAAATTCTTCAGTATTGAAATTCAATGCCGAACCCGTAATTGCAGCTGCTTCTTTCCTTATTTCTTTAATCACTTCACCTATATCAGACATAAATATGCAGTACCTCGCCTTTTCACAAACTATTGTTTATAGTTTTCTGAGATTTCTTTTATTTCCGAATAATATCTGCCTGTCGTCTGAAATGATAGATTATTGCCATGCATGGGACTGGAAAGATATTTTATGTCATAATCAAGATCCGGACACATGGCTTTCGGATCCGTAACAACGTTTGTTATGCAAAAGACAACTCTGTCTTTAAGAACCATGTTATTCTTATTTTCAAACTCATGAAGAATATTGTTTATTTTTTTTATTCTATTTACAGATGTAAAATAATTAAGAGCTGTTATGTATATTCTGTGTGCTGATTTTATAAGAACAGGCAAAAGAGAATCGTTTTTAAAACCTCTTGTGATTATAACTTCTTCATACGCCGATTTTTTGTTAACAGACATGATCAAGGCTGACAGCTCATATTCCGAAAGGCCGGCTATATCCCGGGTATCGTGGTGACCCTTCATAAAGTAAACTCCTGTGTCCATATCAAGTGTAGTGCATGCCTCTGCTTTAAGAGATAAATTTTCCTTTTGGGATTTTACATAATAAAGCATCTCACTTAAGCCCCTCTGGTTATTACCAGTGAAATAATCATCTGTATTTGAAATCTCATCCAGGCTGATATAAAGGATTTTGAGTCCTGAATCTGCTTTTATGGCTGCAAGTGACTGAGCAAACGGATTTAATACATCACTCCCATCAGCGTACAGAACCAGGTTGATTTTGCATAAATCCATTCCCGTGTCAAAATCCTGAGGGATTTTCTCGGCACATAAAGATATGATTTCCTTCATAAGATAATTTGCAGGTCTATACTTATAAATGCTAATTATACCTTCAGGCATCATACTTTCAGGACAGTCTCTCAACAAAACAAGATTATCGGTGTCGAATTTTTCAGCAATATCATTATATAAGGCAGAGGATATAACAATAATGTCCGCCTTTTCCCCTAATCTCAGCCATTCTTCCAGTTTTTTATCATTCGAGAACAGTACCAATGAGAAGACGGGGGTTTTATTCTTAAGCAAATAGGCACTGAATTTTTCCAGAAACATTGTGTCCCTGTCAGCCAGCACTAACCTAATTTGTGACATATTCGACCACCTTATGCTAATTTTTAGCAAACTTACTATAACATATATTACTATATATTTTACTTTATGTCTACTAAATCATAAATTTCACTATATAAATATATATTGGGTTATTAAGTACTAAAATAATGACTAAATAAAAAGAAAAAGACGCAAAGGAGGAATATCACTTTCATCAAGCGGAAAAATGTTGACTGAAAAACATTTGAGGTGAATTTGTATAATATCTATATGAATTTTCCATCTTCCATTTTTATAACAATGTCTGCCTTATCAGCAATAGACATATCATGTGTAGCTACAATAACACAATAATTTTCTTCATGTGCAAGATTCATCAGCATAGTAATGATATTTATACTATTCTGAGTATCTAGGTTACCGGTCGGTTCATCAGCCAGAATTACATCAGCACTTGTGGCTAAGGCACGGATTATAGCAATTCGTTGCTGTTCGCCACCAGATAACATAAAAGGAAACCTATCGTAATACATCTCATCCATTCCAACACTTTGTATTAAATCTACCGCTTTCTTTTTTGCTTTCTTTGTTGATATTCCAGTTAGCCGTAAAGGAAACATGACATTTTCTAACACAGTTAAAAGGGGAAAGAGATTATAGTTCTGGTATACCATAGTTACTTTTTCTCGTCTATACTGTTCTCTATTCATATATGCAACGTTTACACCATCATAAAAAATCTCTCCTGAATGGGGTAGATCAAGCCCTGCAATTAAAGAAAGCAGCGTTGTTTTTCCACAGCCACTCTTGCCAATAATTGCGTAAAACACTCCCTTTTCAAAGGTGAAATTTACTTTATTAACTGCAATTACTGTTTGATATTTGTTTTTATATTGGTATGTTACATCCTTTAGTAATAATTTTTCCATTTTATAGCTCACTCCCTGATTCTCAGAATTCTTAAGGTATTCCATGCAGCTACGTTAAATGCAAACAGAACAGTTCCTGCGGTAAAGCAGATAAAAAACAATATGATATCAGCAATATAGACATTGAATTTTAATAAAAAGCGAACGGTTAAACCGCCAAATAAAATCCCCATTATACCAATAGTGCAATTTTCAATTAAAACAATTGCCATTACCTTCGATTTACTAATTCCCAGACTCCTCATAATGGCCAATTCCTGCTTACGGCTCCTTGTTAACAAGAAGCTAGTTAGAAAACTTAATCCAAAAGATATCAACAGTATCATTGGAAGTATTGCTTTTAGAAACTGGATATTTCTTTGAATTTGGAACACTGTTTTCGTGAATATACTATCATATACGGTTAATGCATACAGATGCATTGCTTTTGGTGCAGTAATATCAACGTGTGAAAAATATGTTTTTGCTTTTTCTTTAAATTCATTTAGTAAATGATTATCCCTTATAGCAGCACGCATGCTTTCCGTATACCAAATACCGCTATAATCGGATTCGGCCCCTAATAGAGAAGCTTTATTCCAACTGCAGTATATTGTATTGAAATCTCTACTCTTTACAACTCCCGAGATCAATAGTTCCGCCTTTACTTCCTTTGGTTCTTCTCTTGAAAAGTCATTCTGAAGTGATTTTACAGTCAATAAAATGGAATCGCCAAGCTCTTTCCCTAGCAACTGCAGCAATCTTTCGTTCACTAAACAGTAATCGGATGTCTCCAAGAACATATTGTAGCTGAATCCATCTTGAAGTTTGATGTTTTCTCCTTGTTCGGTCCATAGATTCTCCATGGATTCCACATTAGTAATTCCAATCAAATAAAACTCCAGTTCTTCATTTCTTGCTAATTGTTTATTATCTTCGAACTCTTGAATTTTTAAGGTGCGTTTGAAACATATATCTTTTAAATAAACCGATAGTTCATATTCCTCTGAAGTAAAAATATCGATATGAGCTCCGTAAATACATAGATTATTCCTATTTCCTTTTATGTCAGATAATTCAACATATATTGGCATAGTATTGTATATTGCATCCAATTCAGCTTCCTGCTTTCTGATCGAGCTTCCAAGCCCGCATAGCAGAATAACAAATGACATACAAATGCATGCCGCAGTTAAACACTTGATGTATCTTCGATATATATGTTTTATGGCATATGACAGAAGAAACAAGGTTACCCCTCCTTGCTGTGTAGTAACCGCATGGGGCATTTCCTAACTATTGTAAATATAGAAGAAGCACTTACACACAAAATAAGAACAAATTGCAGACCTGCAACAAGGGCAGCTCTTTTAGCCACACTTACGCTTGGCAAGCCATAATCTAAATTGCCTGTATCGCTGAAACTATCATTGAAGTCGCAATGCTCTATTGCCGATTCATAAGAGATCTTTGTTGCCTTTTCTTCCATTGCATTACTTATAATGGCGCTGGATAAGGCAGAAAGGGCGGCTAATAGCAAACAGGGAATAAATAAATACAGAAAGGTTTTCTTTACCCCTGTTCCAAGAGACATCATGATTCCGGCGATAAACTTTTCTTTCATTACATAAAGTAAAATAAATAGAAACAGTACAAATATCCACAGAAGAGCACAAAAGCTAAATACGATGATTGCATTTTGGGTTAATGTTTCCAGAATAATACTTATATAGGAGTACCCTTGGTCATAATATAAAAAATATTGTCCCATTCCTGTTTGCCCCACAGATGCTTTAAATACTTCGAGCTTATTATTTGGAATGATTATAGAATAAAGGATCGGCGCAATATCATACTCCATTAAAATGTTATCCTGTATTTCATTACTAAAACTAATAGAGCTTACTGATTCTGAAGGAACAAATATAGCATTCGGGGTTAATGCATATTCACTGTGATTCCATTCCGGAGCTTGGTAAATACCGACTACCTCGAACTGTTCTTCAGGCGAGTACCGAATAGTAAAGGGGTCTGCTTCTAAATCCCACGATGAACCGCTCATATGCATCATCTTAGAATAACTTGCATTTGCCAGGGATAATTTTATACCATCTCCAACATTTATACCATTATATTCCGCAAGTGCTGCACTTATAAGGCATACCTTTTTCCCCTTCTCATACTCCTCCTGCATTATCTCTCGTCCTTTGATTATGTATGCTTTTCTTAGGTTAAACTGCAGTATACTATTCAGATTATCGGTTGAGATGACAATTGTTGAATTAACTATGGATATACAATTATTGACTAATCTTCTGAAATCGCTGCCTTCTTTCGAGTTTAAAAAAGCATCTGCAGAGATATCATTTTTAAGTTCTATGTACGGTATAAAACTATCTTTTAATATTGTACCGCTTGAATTTTGAGAAGGTATAAAAAATCTAAAATAAACAGGAATATTCTTCCTTTCTTTTTCATTGAGTTTTTGCGCATTATTAACTTCTCCAGCAATTAAATACCTTCTGCCCTGTTCGATTTGGTTACCGGATTCATTTCCTGGTACAGTTCCGCTGGTTAACATAGTTACCGGCATCTTATATGAAGGATGTAATGCCAGCGGAGTTACTACTTCCCATTCAACTGTATAATATTCTGTTGTATGTATTCGGTTTTTAATAACAATCTCCGTTGTTTTCTCCTCAATTCTTTTACAAACTGCCTCAAAGACAGCAAAATTAGAAGGATCGTTTACGATTTTTCCTTCTATTAGCAATGGCAATAAATCTTTTGAATAAGCATAGTATGATCTTCTCGGATCCTTAGTGCCAATTTCGACCTGAGTCCCCGCCTCCATTACACGGTAATACAGCTCTTTGTCTGCTTTATTTATTTCATAAAAATTGTCTGCTGTGCGCGTCATAGGTCCGTCTACGACCCAAGCATCATCACCTCCGGAATCTGCGCGTATCTTCACCACATTAGGCACTGCTATGGTTGTTATTGCTGCATCAATTTTTTTGCCTGTTTCTTTTGCGTTGATATAAAGGCTCGCGCCAAGACTTACCAGTATTCCGCCTATTGTAAACAAAAGGAAAAGCAAAAGTGTTTTGACAGGTGTCCTTACCAACTTAATAACACAGTCCATAAATATCATTTTATTCCTCCGAAAAAACAGAGAACGGATGAAAATAATAAACGATTATTGTATACAAACCGGTTTGATAGAATATGGTTTTATACATGGATTACCTGGGCAATCATATGTCACATCATATCTTACATAACCACAATCTGTACATTTTTCAGAATAAGTATGTTTATTTCCTAAATGTACATCAGTTACTCTAATTGTATGGCTAAGAATTCCTTCTCCACTGTCTATTAATTCAAAAAAGTTACAAATTATACATTCACGTATTATTCTATACGTGAAATTATGATAAGTGTCATCGCCAAAATTATAAAAGGTATATTCATGGCGAGTTCTTATAATACATGTATGACCATTATCATCAGCAACTACACTGGTTATGCTTCCACTGAATACAATTACTGTCAGTAATAATGTCAATAAAAGCTTAAGCGTTTTTTTCATTTCGCCTAACCTCCTAAATTATTACATATAATGGTTATTTTCTTCCGTTAAGTTATATTATAATTTATTTAACAACATATGTCTACAATCAAAAAATAAATAGAATCATTTCTTCCTTCACCATTTACTAATTTAATATTTTTCTCCTGCTCGAAATCCAACTAGCCTGTAGAGGCAGAGAGAATTATTTTTATTGCATACATATTCTTGATAATGTGTAATTTTTCATTATATAGCCATTCAGGCGAAGTCTGCGGAGCCGTATCGGGCGCATTGATGGTATTGGGATCGATTTATGGCCCATCCGATAAAAGTGAAGTACATAAAAAAGCCCTGACAAATTCTTTGGCCAATGATTTCGTCAAGAGATTCAAAAAAATCAATGGCACTGTCAACTGTTGCAAACTCCTTGGATACGACCTCAGTGATGATGTACAGGTAGCCGCCGCCAAACAAGCGGATATATTTATAAAGAAATACCCTAAATTTATAAAGGATGCGGCTGCAATACTGGAAGAGATTATTGCGGAGCAAAATGAAAAGTCGGCAGTATGAATATGCTTGTTTGACACTTTCTCTGCAACATGATAAAATTCTAAAAAATTAACATATTATAATAGAAAAGACTGTGAGAAGAAAGAGTAGCATTTTCGATTTCAAACAGAAAGCTGCCGGCTGATGAGAGGCGCGTGAACAGAAAATGTGAATACATCTTTGAGTCGCGCACCGAAAGAATTATTTCGAGTAGGCTGCGACGGAAGCGCACACCGTTATCAGGTGCAGGAGTATCGCGTAAAGCCGTACTCTGTGAGGCAGGTAACGTGAGTTATTCTGCGAATTAAGGTGGTAACACGTAAGGTAAACTTTCGTCCTTATGAAAGCATAGGGGCGAAAGTTTTTATTTTATTAGGAAAAGGAGGACAAAGACCATGCTGAAACCACAGGAACAATTAAAGATCATACTGAAAGGAGTTCACCAATGCGTGAATGAAGAAGAACTGCTGGCCAAACTTGAAAGATCATACCGGGAAAACAAACCCCTTATCATCAAGCTGGGACTTGATCCGTCGGCGCCTGATATTCATCTCGGCCATACGGTTGTATTGAGAAAAATAAAACAGATGCAGGACCTGGGGCACATTGCGAATATCATTATCGGTGATTTTACAGGTAAAATAGGGGACCCGACGGGAAGATCCAAAGTAAGGGCGGCGCTTACCGATGAACAGGTCAGAGAAAACGCGGCAACTTACTGCCAGCAGATATTTAAGGTGCTGGATAAAGAAAAAACTGTCGTGAGATTCAACAGTGAATGGCTGTCAAAACTCGTATTTGAAGATGTTGTCAGGCTTGCGGCTGTTTCTACTGTTGCACGCATGCTTGAACGCGACGATTTTCAGAACAGTTATAAAAACGGTGTCCCTATTGGAATCCATGAGTTTTTATATCCGTTGATGCAGGCATATGATTCGATCGAACTAAAAGCAGATATTGAACTGGGCGGAACCGATCAGACCTTTAATATCCTGATGGGAAGAACTCTGCAGAAAGCATGGGGA
>JAAYNO010000251.1 GCA_012520855.1 Clostridiaceae bacterium
CCTATCTCATCATTACTTTTTATATTTGTCCTTGCAGAATAATCTCCTTCCATTATTCTTTTTGCAGTATTCTGTAATAATTTGACGGGTTTGAGAAAATAACCAGTAAAATGCAGCGTAGAAATTGACGTTAACAGCAATATAATACCCAGAATAATCAACTCTTCCTTGATTATTCTGCTATGTATACCGGTTATCGATACTTCGGAGAATCCGAAATCTTTAATTAGCGTATTATTATGGCTTATTAGTAGGTAAAGAATTCTCAAAATTGCAATAGGTGTTATTATTGCATTAACCATGATTAATAGCTTTATTCTAATGCTTATCTTTTTTAACATAACAGCCTCCGAAAGTAAACGACTCAAGCTATTAATATATTTGTCATTTTATTACAAATAGAATGTGGCAATAGCCTTAACAACACATTAATTAATATTATAAGCATATAATACGCCCAATATCAAATAAATTTCTTTTTTTATTGATATCTCACAATATGATTAGCTATTGGAAAGAAATAGAGGGTATTAATATTTCCCGGGCTACTCAATATAGGTATTCATTTTTGCCAAGATAAGATACTTTCGTATGTTCTTGGCGAAGGATCTTGATTGAAAGCATGCATAGCAGTGTGATTAAAAAGATTCTTCGGCCATTTTATGGTCTCAGAATGACAAGGCGACCAAATTATTGGTCACCTTGTCATATTTCAAGACCTATTCATTTTCCTTTTTATCACATCATTTATTGCATTAAACAATCACCTTTTTACCCTGGCATTACCTTGCCAGATGCTCCAAATCTGCCCTTCATCTGCAGGCTGGGCATAGTCGGTCAAAAATGTAGTTGCCAATGCACCGCTTGCCCAACCGAATTGAATCCACTTTTCAGGTTCCCAGCCCTTTAGTATCCCGTAAAGCAATCCTCCTACAAATCCATCGCCGCCGCCGATCCTGTCCAAAACATGAATCTCCCGGGGTTCAGCTACATGCCAGTTTTCACCCTCAAGCATAATCGCTCCCCACAGGTGATTGTTGGTGTCAATAACCTGCCTGAGTGTTGTGGCATATACAGACGCATGAGGGAATGCTTTTTTGACTCGATTGATCATAGCCTTAAAGTTTTCAATTTTTGAGGCAATATCCTTGCCGCCCGCTTCGGGTCCTTCTATACCCAGACATAGCTGGAAATCTTCTTCGTTTCCTTCAAGGATATCAGTAATACTTGCTATTTCAGTAAATATTCTTCTCAGCTCATCTTCTCTGTCCTTCCAGAAGGAAGCCCTGTAATTAAGGTCAAAAGAGATCCTGGTTCCATATTTCTTCGCTGCTTTAGCAAGCTCAAGACAGAATATGCCTGTCTCAGGGGAGAGTGCGGCGATCAAACCGGAAAGATGCAGGATCTGAACGCCTTCCTTGCCAAATATCCTTTCAAGATCGAAATCCTTGACATTTAACGTTCTTCCCACCTCTCCGGCTCTGTCATTTTGAACCCTCGGTCCTCTGGAACCAAAGCCGCTGTCGGCAATATTGAACTGGTGACGATATCCCCAGGGCCCTCCCTGCAGTACTTCCTTACCTTCAAACTGCATTCGCCTGGAAGCCAGATCATTTTTAATGAAGGCAGCAATGGGACTGTCTTTCACAAAAGTGGTGAGAACCTTGACAGGAAGCCCCAGATATGAAGAAATACTCGCCACATTTGATTCAGCGCTGGTTGCATGCATAAAAAATGTATCGCTGCTATAAACGGGCTGGCCGTCTTTGGGAGTTATCCTGACCCCCATGCTTGTAGGCACAACCAATGAATAAGTAAAATCCTTACGCAATTCCATTTGAAATTCCTCCTAAACGTTTATATTAAAATATTTGATTGCATTGTTATAACAAATGTCTTTGATCATACCTCCAAGAAGCTCATAATCCATAGGAGCAAATCCGCTTTGCGCCCAGCCGCCTACCAGATCGCACAGGATACGGCGGAAATATTCATGGCGGACATATGAAAGAAAGCTTCTTGAGTCGGTAAGCATTCCTATAAATGTGCTAAGAAGCCCCGTATTGCTTATAGATTTTAGTTGTTTGATCATTCCGTCATAATGATCGTTGAACCACCATGCTGAGCCTAGCTGAAGCTTGCCCGCAGCAGGTCCCTTCTGATA
>JAAYNO010000252.1 GCA_012520855.1 Clostridiaceae bacterium
ATAGAATTATACCCCTGACATATTATTTGGAAGCAATAAGATTCCGTAATCAGTATCTTTATGCGCTAATGGGAGAAACTTATTTGCTTTACATTAATATCAAGAGTATAACATTTTATGATGTATTGTGTCAATATTAACCAGTTGATTAATATTAAGGCGGGCTAATCAAGGAACTTGATCTCTGTCCCCTCATTTTTTATGTCCTTCGCCCACCTGAAGGTAAGGGATCGCATTAAGAGTCAAATCAGTATATTCTCCGGCTAAATATGAATAATAACCAGCCGACGCAATCATCGCGGCATTATCGGTGCAAAGCACCAGCGAGGGGAAAACACACTCGAACCCCGCCTTTTTTGCCCTTTTCTCAAGCTGATGCCGAAGGAGGGAATTGGCAGCCACTCCGCCTGCCAAGGCTATTGTCTTTACTTTCTCTGCCTTAGCGGCTTTTATTGTATGGTCTGTCAATACATCCACTACCGCTTGTTGGAATGATGCGCAAATATCAGGTATATTCAAAGCTTCACCAACCTGGCGGGCATGGTTGACATAGTTTATCACTGCAGTTTTTAACCCTGAGAAAGAAAAGTCCAAAGAATCCCCGGGGAAATTGACTCTGGGGAAACGAATAGCTTTCGGATTGCCTAATCTGGCTTCTTTATCGATAGCCGGTCCTCCAGGATAGCCTAATCCGAGGACTCTGGCTATTTTATCAAAAGCTTCCCCCGCAGCGTCATCTCTTGTTCTGCCCAGTATTTTGAAATCCAGATAGCCCTTTACTAAAACTATGTGACTATGGCCACCGGAAGCTATCAGACATATATATGGGGGCTCCAAATCAGGATGGTCTATGTAGTTTGCAGCAACATGACCCTCTATATGATGAACCTTGATAAGAGGCTTATCTAATGCAGCGGATATGGCTTTTGCTGCTGAAACGCCAACTAAAAGCGCTCCAACAAGGCCGGGTCCGTAAGTTACAGCTATCCCGTCCACCTCTTCCAGGGTTATCCCCGCTTTATTCAAAGCGGAATCTATGACCGGAATGATCAGCTCCAGATGTTTTCGTGAAGCTATTTCAGGAACAACGCCTCCATACTCTGCATGGAGATCTACCTGGGACGAAATTATATTCGATAAAACCTCGCGTCCGTTTTTTACAACGGCTGCAGAGGTTTCATCACAGCTTGTTTCTATTCCCAGGATTATTATATCTTCCATATTATCTCTCACATTTCTTGCTTATAATTTCCAACTTCCTGTAGCCCAGCATTAAGGATGGGCTACAAAATGAGTAATAAGGACCGTCCCCGATACTCATTCAGGCAGAAATGCGTCCTCGACATATTTGTTCGGGGCATTCCAGAATATCCATTCATCATAGCCTGCGTCATAGACGGCTTTAATCTGAGCCCTGTATTCCTCAACACCATAATTCATCCAATACCCGTTGGGGAGGCTATTTAGAGTAAAGCCCTGGATATATGGTCTGACGTTAAGATTATAGCCTTCCTTTTTTGCAATTCTGTCTTTACCCACCATGAGAGTATTATATACGACTTCATAGGGTTTCAGATCCGGATGGGTAAATTTTATACCGTTTATGGTCTGCCCTACTCCATTGCTCATCAACCCTTTTGGAGCCGAGTTTGCATAGTGTGAAGGGTAAATCATGGGGCATATATAATCAAGGCTTGTGCCTATAGTTTCAAGGGTCTGGCCAATCTCACCGTAATCCTTCATTGAAATCATAGGCATACCGAATATATCGGCTGATAATACCGTTTCAGAAGGAAGATTCATTCTTACATAACGTATGAAATTCTCTATGGCTCCAGTACGGGTCTGACCGGGTGCTAAATCCAGTTTATAAGTATAAAGGCTTGTTTCAGGAAAACGGATATAGTCAAACTGAATCTCATCGAATCCAAAATTGACCGCCTCCTGGGCTATGCTCAGAATATAATCCCATGATTCCTTTTTAGCCGGATTCAACCACTTTGTACCTTGATTCCAAACCTCACCGTTTTCTGTTTTTATCGCTAAGTCGGGATTGTAGGCAGTCATGACCGAATCCTTGAACGTGACCATCCTTGCTATTACGATAATGCCGTTATCGTGGAGCTTCTTTGTTACGGTTCTTATATCAAAGCCCGGGGTATCAGCTTTCGCTTTATTGACAACATCGATCTCGGAATCGTACATGATCATGCCCGAGTCATTTTTGATATCTATAACATATGCATTTATTTCTGTCCTGTTTGCCAAATCGATATAGTGGTCCAAATTATTCCTTACAGATGTAGCGTTCAGATACAGTGCTTTGACTGGAGGCATATCCTTAGTAGATGTACTGCGGCTGTCTTCCGCAATTTCAGGGTATGGTGTTATTCCTGCTATCGGAGTAGG
>JAAYNO010000253.1 GCA_012520855.1 Clostridiaceae bacterium
ATAGAATTATACCCCTGACATATTATTTGGAAGCAATAAGATTCCGTAATCAGTATCTTTATGCGCTAATGGGAGAAACTTATTTGCTTTACATTAATATCAAGAGTATAACATTTTATGATGTATTATGTCAATATTAACCAGTTACAAAAATATCGTTAATTTACTTTGAGTTTTTTATAGGTAGAGTACCCCTGTATTTTATTTTTTCTATAAATCTCTCACGGACTTAAGGTACTGTGAAATCCACGTTTTCTTTCCGAAGTGGTGTGCAGTTTACGCCCGCCAAACAGTCGCTCATCGATAAAATAAACAGGAGCGCATTGCGCTCCCATACATATTTTCGCCAGTAACTTATGAAGAATGTTCTTTGATCATAATAGCATACAAGATGACATATAGAAAATGAGTATGAAGGACCGTCCCCGTTACTCATTTGTATCTGTTTATAAGCTCCTGGCATATGTCGTCCCAGGTAAGGCCTTGGTTTACAAGGAGAACTGTAAGGTGGTAAATCAGATCGGCAACTTCATATCGGATTTCGTCAGGGTTGTTGTTTTTTGAGGCGATAATGACCTCGGCTGCTTCTTCCCCGATCTTTTTGCATATTTTATCTATGCCTTTGTCGAAAAGGTAGTTGGTGTAGGAACCTTCCTTAGGGTTAGCCTTTCTGTCCACCGCTACATCATAGATTTTCCTGATAATTTCAAAATTCGCCATTTTTCTATCCTTCCCATCAATCAAGTTTTCTGTAAAAGCAGGTGTGGTTTCCTGTGTGACATGCCGCTCCCTGCTGTATGACGCGAGCTAATAATGTATCCCCGTCACAATCTATAGCTATAGAAACAAGCTTTTGAAAATGCCCTGATGTCTCGCCTTTTACCCATAGTTTTTGGCGGCTCCTGCTGTAATAGGTCATCCTTCCGGTTTCAAGCGTCTTTTTTAGAGCTTCCTCGTTCATCCAGGCCAGCATGAGCACTTCGCCGGTTTCGTCATCCTGGGTGATGACAGGCACCAGGTCTTTCTCATTATACGCCACCTGTTCCATGAAAGATTTTTTATCCATTTGATTTCTCCCATTTTCGGTGCTTTAAGGATTTACTTTATTTAAATCATTATACCAAATGAATGCCTTTGTTTAACAGGTGATATTTTTATTTTTGGCTTCGGTATGAAAATGCCTTGTTTTAGCTTGTTTCAGCTTGGTATATAATTTATATTGATACTCGATGTGATTTGACATCATCAGACTTATAATGTTACTTTATGTATGATACTTACACTGGATCTGGAGGTAAAATGCGCATACTTCTTTTGTCCGATACTGAAAGTAAATATATATGGGATCACTTTGACGCTGAACGATTTGAGGATATAGAGCTGGTTATCTCATGCGGAGATTTAAAAAGCGAATATCTCTCATTTATTGCTACAATGATAAAAGCTCCCGTTTTTTATGTCCACGGCAATCATGACACTAATTATGTTAACGATCCCCCGGGAGGATGCGACAGTATTGAGGATAAACTGATAGTATATAAAGGTCTGCGTATAGTTGGGCTAGGCGGCTGCAGAAAGTACAGCCACCATCCGATTTACTCCTTCCCTCCCTACCAGTATACTGAAAAGCAGATGGAAAAAAGAATCAGAAAACTACGGTTTAAGCTTTACCTCAATAAAGGCTTCGATATCCTTGTTACCCATTCGCCCCCTTTTGGGATCGGAGACAGCACCGACGCCTGTCATACCGGATTTAAAGCGTTTTTACCCCTTCTTGATAAATATAAGCCAAGGTATATGTTCCATGGCCATATGCATCTCAATTACGGCAGGGCTAAACGAACCATTGATTATAATGGCACCACCATTGTAGATGCTTACCAGTATCACATTATGGATATATAGTTCAGGGTTTATGCTAGACTATCTTTCCTGTCGTCAAATTACTAATGGGTGTATACTGGTCCATATCAGGAATTTCTCCAACGATTCCCTCCACAAACCAATCCATAGAAAGAATCTGCTCCCTCTGCAGCTCATCCCCGCTGTCCACAATAAGATTTCCGCTTATATCATAAATAGGGCCTGAAAAAACCTTATAAGTTTGAGAAATAATTGAGGTTTTTATAAACTCCACTAATTTCTTAGTCTCTGCAGGCACCCCCCTCTTTGCATAAAAGAAATCCAAAAGGCCTGAATCCAGACCCCACCAATAGTTTCTGACTCTTCCTGAGCTGTCAGCTCCCAG
>JAAYNO010000046.1 GCA_012520855.1 Clostridiaceae bacterium
GCTTTCATATTGCTTTCGGAGCCTTTCCTCTTTCACAATATCCAATATTGCATATGGATCGTCGTAAGGCCATAAACAGGTGGTGCCGTAAATCACATATGCAAGATCTGATGATTGCACATATGAAAGCTTTTTACCGGTTTTGCGCAGATCAATTGGTTTTTCGGTATCAGCAGGTATCAGCCAGAATCTGCCGCATTTTTTGCTGTTAGGTATTTTATTGCCTGCTAAAATCCTCTGTACCTGTCTTAATGAAACGCCCCATTTTTGGGCGGCTTCCATTGGGGTTATATAATCCATAAAATTAACCCCCTGCCATTTTATGTTATAGTTATATTATAGTCGTTTAAGCGACATATATCAAATAAACCTTAATAAGAGGTGACCTTTCATCAGGAAAAGTTTAGAATATAAGTAAACCAAAGTCCTGCTACTCCGTCTAATCAGATGAAAAACTCTTTCTGTATACCAAGGAGGTAGTAATAATGTGGAAGAGAATAATGGCAATTATTTTGATTTTTGTGCTATGTGTTTCAGTTATGTGGTTTGCAAACCCGCTGACACCGGTAACAAAGGCTTCGGCTAACACATACAGAAGCGGATTTTCCATTGTGCCCGAAAAAGAGGATGATGCAGGTATCGCACTGGATACCGGTTTTATTTTAAGCTCACAATCTGAGATTACTTTAGATTTTGTTAAAGAGAACGTATCCATGCGCGGAGGTGAGATGTTCACGATCACGCAGACAGATGACGGAAAGTTTATCCTTAAGCCCTCCGAGCCCTTGATACAGAACAAGGTCTATTTCATTGACATAAAGACACAGGACGGAAATACGGTAAGCTTTGCGTTTCAGACAAAACGTGATTTTACTGTCCTTGGAAGCCTTCCTGCTGACATGTCCTCCTATGTTCCTCTGGATACTGGTATAGAGCTGTATTTTTCATATCCCGACGTTGAGAACGTATCAAAGTACTTTGAAATAAGTCCTGCAGTAAAAGGCCGTTTTGAAACCAACGGATACACAACTGTCTTTATTCCCAAAGAGCTTAAGGCAGGTACCGTTTACACAGTGACAATAAAGAAGGGGCTTTCGGCAAAAAATAGTTCGGCTTCCCTCGCCGAAGACTATGTCTTTTCCTTTGAGACCTCCCCTGATGAAACCAGCACTGCCGATCCCTATAAGGGTAATCTTTATATCAATAGCAGTTGGATTGAATTCGGCACGACCGAAGTCCCGGCTATCCCCTTTGATTTATATATGCGGGAACGTCTTGAGTCGGTTGACGTTACTCTTGATCTATATCGTTTCAAATCTCTTGATGAATTTATTAAAGCTATAAGGAAAAAGGAAGAAGCCCCTTATTGGGCTGCTTATGCGTCAAGCAAGAACAGGATCGATACCTCTTCACTTGAAAATGTGCTTGAATTTACGCAGAATTTTAATCTCACAAGGTATCAGCAAAAATATATGCTGTTCCCCGAAGCCCTGGAATTTGGCTATTATTTAGTTGAATTGTCGGCTGGGGAGCTTTCGGTACAGGCATTCATGCAGATTTCGGATATAACTGCCTATACGATTTCTGATAAGGACAATATGCTCTTCTGGCTTAATGACTTAAAAACAAATTCACCGGTAAAAGGTGCCGAGATCTTCGATTATATTGCCGGCAAAGGTCATTTTACCGATGTTTCAGGTTTGGCTTCACTCCCCCGTGCCAGAAAGAGCGGCAACGGCTATAACCCTACACTTGATTTATACAGAGTAACGACCATTGACGGCAAGGTAAGCCTTATAAACGGAGGCTATTCCTACGATGATGATTATTCTGTAAGCGATCACAATCAGGGAAGCCTGAACTGGCGCTATATCCAGACAGACCGGACTCTTTACAAGCCTAATGATATCGTAGAATTCTGGGGCTTTATAAAAAGCCGCATCGACGGTTCCTCACCTGAAAATATCACCGTTGAGCTTGCCAGCGGCGGATATTATTATCCCATGAGATCCGTCGCTATGGAACGCTGGTTGCCCTTCTTCCTTTCAAATCCCCTGGAGGTTTTGAGCCTTAAGACAGAAGGCGGGTTCTTTGAAGGAAATATAAAGCTTCCTGCTCTTGATCCAGGTTCTTATACCATTACGGTAAAGGATGGAGACAAGATATTAACTAGCAGCTATTTCAGAGTCGAAAACTATATCAAGCCTCAATACAAGCTTGAGATCACTTCTGATAAAAAGGCTGTGTTCGTAGATGAAGAAATAACCCTTACAGTGAAAGCCACCTTTTTTGACGGGACTCCTGTTGCAAGTGTTCCTCTAAACTATTATATAAACGGTTACTACGACAGTATTTCAGGGCAGGGCGTTACAGATAAGAACGGTATTCTTAAAATCAAATACACACCCAAATATCACAAAGATATGCAGGGCGAAACATACGGCGGCATAAGCGTAAGCGCACAGTTCCCCGAAACCGGAGAAATCAATGAATACTACGGGTTCCGGGTTTTCGCCAATGACATCGACATACGATCCAAAGGCGAAATAACAGACAACAAGGGTGTTATAGATTTAACCGTGAATAAAGTTGTACTGGATACCTTAAACGATGATGACTACACCAATGACAATCATATTGGCGATCCCGTCTCCGGTCAGGTGCTGAATCTGAGCATAGTTCACCAGACATGGGAAAAGATCGAGACCGGTGATGAATATGACCATATCAACAAGGTCGTAAGGAAAACATATGAGTACCGTGAAAAGAGAACTCCTGTAGGCTCTGCGACCGTGATAACATCAAGTGACGGAACTGCCCGGTATGAATTCTCTGTAAGTCCAACAGAGGACGGATATTATACTGCAGAAGTTACATCAACAGACGGCAACGGCCGCAGTATGAAAAACAATGTCTGGATCTACAGGGGCTCCTCGATGGAAAGAGCATATCCACATGATTATGAATACTTTTTGCTGGTTTCGGACAAAGATTCCTACAAAGCTGACGAAACCGTTAATGTCCAGATCGTCAATAACAAGGAAGAGCCTCTTAAGGATATGCGGACACTTTTTGTCGAGGCAAGGAACGGCATACAGGAATATAAGATCAACGATCAGCCTGCTCTGAGCACGACCTTCCCTGAAAGCTATGCCCCTAACTTTTCAATGTATGCAATCGCCTTTAACGGAAAGACTTATATCAGAACAAATAAAACAATAGCCTATGATTACAGTGAAAAGAAGCTGAGCCTTGAGATCAGGACCGACAAAGATTCCTACAAGCCCGGCGATAATATGACAATCAGCCTGACGGCAAAGGATATCGACGGAAATCCTGTTGCGGCCAAGGTCAACATTTCTTTGGTCGACGAAGCTCTGTTAAAGCTTTCCGGACAGTATATAGACCCTCTTGCCCAGCTTTATAGCTGGATCAGCGATGGGATCATAAGTTCGGCAAGTACCCGTGATGGAGGCGGCTGGGTATACACTGGAGGTATTCGCGGAGCAGGAGCTGTCGCCGATGAGATGGCTGTTTCTGCCGATATGGTTAAACAGGACGCCATGCCCGCTCCTTCAGCGGCACCTGCCGGTGGAATGGAAAACGGATCCGTTGCTGTCAGGTCGGAATTTAAGGATACTGCACTGTTCAAAACAGTAACATTAGACCCAGACTGCTCTGGAAGCTTCACCTTTAAACTGCCTGATAATATAACCTCCTTCAGTCTGGCGGCAGCAGCAGTTTCCAGCGATCTTTATGCCGGCTCTGAGATCCAGTCTGCCAAAGTTACAATGCCCTTCTTTATCAATGATGCATTAAGCCTTGATTATTTAGTCGGTGATAAACCCTGGATAGGACTTACAGCATATGGGGACGGTCTTGATGAAAATGAGAACGTAACCTTTGAGCTTACAATAAAAGAGCTACCCGAATTCAAGCAGACTGCTCAGGCTAAGGTATATGAGCGTGTTGACCTGCCCCTTCCCACTCTGACCGAGGGAACATTTACAGTGATTATGGCAGCCAGGACTGATTCGGGTCATACCGACGCCTTAAGCCGGACTATTACTGTTTATCCTTCCTACAGAACTATTGAGACAGTTAAACAGAGTAAGGTCACTGCCGGGATGAAGCTTGAAGGCGGGAAGAGTGGTTTAACCACATTGATCTTCACCGATGCAGGACGCGGGAGCCTGATCAATGCTCTGCACAGCTTATCGTGGGATTATGGAAAACGACTTGACCAGAAGCTTGTAGCCAATTACGCCAGAACACTTTTAAGGGAGCTTATCAAAAATAATGATTACTATATAGACCCTGTTGATGTCGATCCAGCCGATTACAGAAACGAGGACGGCGGTTATGGAATACTTCCTTACGCAGGAAGCGATATGAACTTTACAGCGCTTATAACTCCTCTCTTAAAAGATGTTATTGATACTACGGCTTTAAAGATGTACTTCTACAATGCGGTCATGTCGGAAAACGGCGTTCAGGCCGCTGCACTGTTCGGTCTTGCTGAGCTTTCCGAGCCTGTACTGTTGGATCTTAACAGAGCAGCGCAGGTGGAAAACTTAAGCCTTGAAGAATATATCTATTTAGGAATGGCATATGAAGCGCTGGGAGATCTTAATAAGGCAAATGAAATCTATATGGGACGAATCGTTCCCGAGCTTGAGCTCAAGGACCCCTACATCAGGGTAAAAATCAGTAAGAATGATACTGATGCCTCATATAAGCTGACAGCTTTAGCAGCAGCTTTTGCTGCAAGAA
>JAAYNO010000254.1 GCA_012520855.1 Clostridiaceae bacterium
AAATCTGCTGTTGATGAACCACCTCGTCCAGCCATTCCATAATCTCCTGATCCTCACGGTTTTTCGGGTTAATACGAAATGCTACTGTTTTTGCAGCCATAGCTTCACCCCCCCCCTTACTCCAGATTCTGTGCAAGATACTCATAGCCCAGCGCATTTGCACGGACATCTGTTACATATCGCACATTGTCACCGGTACAGCTTCCGAAACGTCTCATAACACCTGCACCGCCTCCGACATACACCACATTGGTAAAGTCAAAGTCGATTTTCAGTTCACGAAGCTTTGCTTCCACCTCAAGAGCGTAACGCTTAAGACCTGCATTGATAGTATCCATTATGGCAACCTTATTGTTTGCAATGGCATCCGTATCACCCTTTTCAATCACCTCATTGATGATATACTCCGGAATTTCCTTTCCATGGACTGCATAACATTCCTTCTGAATACGGTCAATGGCTGTAATCAGTCCCAACTGATAAGTGTGGCAATCATCCAGCACAGGAACCTTATTTACTACTGACATGATATCCAGTGTCCACGAACCGCAATCCACCGCTGTCAGTCTGTCCATACCATCCATTCTGTTTGCGATAGCTGCGTGGCACTGTGCAAATACCCTGACCTTACCAAAATGAATAACATATCTGACACCTTCATAATGAAAACCTACCTTATCATTGGCTCTCAGATAATTCTTAAATGCCTTCTTCTCTTTTCCATACAGGGTAAGAGGAACTCCCACAGCCAAATCCATCTTTTGTACAGTTGAATAGCCAAGCCTTTTTATCTCCTTGGCAATCGCAACCAGCGTCAGCAGATAATAGTTGTCATTCTCAGTCTTGGTTTCCTGCTTTCCCATTCTTCCCTGACCGACAACATAAATCTTTCCTCTGTATTCCAATACATTATCCTTCGTTGCCGGCATGGTCTGTAATTCCTTAATTCCATTCTCAAAAATCAAATTTGGGGTCTTAATGGAACTCCAGCCATGGTCAATGGCAATCAGTCTTGGCGTAAGTCCGTCTGCAAACTTAACGCCATTCGCTTCGTTTGTGTTCATGTTACTTTCTGTTCTTAAAATCTCGTTCATTCTAACCTCTTTCTCCGGCAATTCGGGTGCCGGTCCCAAAATAATTCTTCTACTGATAAAAGGTGGCAGCTAAGCCACCACCTTCCTCTTAAACTAAACTTACTAATGATACTGATAAACAATATCTGCAAGCACTACTTCTTCCGCAATGCTTCTTGCCTGCTCCCGAAGCTTCCACATTTCCATTGTGGAGCCGGGATTTTCAGGCGGATGCTTCTTCATATGCCGATTCATAATGGTATCGAGCATTTTGTAAGCATCTTCATTCACATGGCAGGCTTCCCGGTTAACACATCCAAGCCTTGCAAGGGTCCTGTACCTCTCCTTATGGTTTTCCTTCATATAAGACAACCACAACAATCCGTACTTCCCCACTGCAGACAGCTCCATATCCTTTGGAACTGTCAGTGCCGGATATAATAGTCCGTCCCTTTCCACATAGGGAATCTTAATCCTTCCCATGGCACATCGCCTCCTTTCCTACTAAAATCTGCCTTAACGATAGCACCGAAACTCGTAGAAATCCGTATATGTACCCTGATACACGCCTGCACATTCAATATAAAAATACGGTTCCACTTCCAGCACCATCATTCCGGCTATGTAATCCGCAATCTCTTCCTCGCTGCAAAGTCTTTCCCCACTAATAGTAGAAGCAAGGTTCAGATTTGTTTCCACAAATACGGAATAATAACCGCAGCCATCATATGGATAATACTCATTATATTCTTCCTGCGTAATCTTCCCCTCTGCCAGCAGATTGTCCAGATTTTCAGGAAGAGAAATCATACCTGCCGCCTTACACTTGTCAATGGCAAGTCTCGCCACACGGTCAGCATCATACCCTACATACTCTGCCTGCGGTATGTTAAAGGTAATCTCAAAAACAGGACTTCCGTCAGCAGGATTACCACGTTCATCTGTCTCTGTTTCATCTGTGGCTGGTGTCTGCTCAGTCGGCTCTTGCGTTGATGACTCCTGCGTTGTTGGTTCCTGTGGATTGACAGGCACATCTTCCTCGGAAATCGTCTGCGTTAAGGCTTCTTTCTTTTCTGTTTCAACAGCTTGCTCCTGCTCAGTCAAATCCGTGTTTTCTTCGGTGGTGACTGTAGCTTCTTCTTTAATAGAATCTTCTTCCGTTTCTACATCCGATACATCCTCTGCCACATCAACACGCTCTGTCATATCCACAGATACCGCTTGCATATCTTCCGTTACAGCTTTTCCGGAACACCTGACCACCATCATAAGACTGCACAACACAAACATTAACCATACCTTTTTCATAACAATCGCTCCCTTCTACTGTGGTACTGCTGCCTTTGCAAAAATCAGAAAGACTCTTGCCACCAGTACGAATAACAACAAAAACAACTTTGCTCCATAAAGAACTGCCTTCAATACAAAAAGCACACTCTTCAAAAGAAACTTCACTACTGCAATTAAAATGCTTCCTAATCCCATAAAGGACCTCCTCTCCAAGCATTTCCCCTACAAGTGACCAAACTTAAGGAAATGCTGTCACTACTTGTTCCGACGCAGCCACGCATCGAAGTGGTAAAAAAATACACCATCTCAAACCTGCTTCTGTTGAAGCGTAAGCTTAAGATGGTGTAGTCCATACCCATTCTTAGTTTCATATTCAGTTTTTACAGGTGCCTTTCTCCACCCTTTTACCGTAACTGATGTAAAAAATATAATTGGACTAACCTCTGAAACGCCCTATTTAT
>JAAYNO010000255.1 GCA_012520855.1 Clostridiaceae bacterium
TACCCCATGGGCAGCGGAGCCACGCGTTCCGCTGCCCGCATTTTTTGTTATCCTGCTCCGCATCCTTGAGCGTTTTGAATTTCGGAATTACAATAGAATCAGAAAAGAAGAAAAGGAGGCTCTGACAATGAAAATATTACTGAAAATTCTCTGCGCACCGATGATTGCCGTTTTGTCCGTTTTCGTCTGGCTGGCGTCGAAACTGGTTCAGGTATCCGCTGTCGTTATGAATTTCATCGCCATTGCCGTAGGGCTAGGCGCACTCTGCATCCTTTTTGACGGAAAGACCGCCCAGGGCATCTGTGGACTGATTACAGCGTTTCTCTTTACCTCATTCGGTCTGCCGATGATCTCTATCATGCTTCTGGGACAGGTGCAGAAATTCCGTTATTGGATTCAGGACAGCGTATACGGATAAAGGAACTTGTCGCCAAGTTGGCGCAAAGTGAATTATACTGATGAGGGCTTCTGCTTTTGCCGGCAGGAGCCTTTCTTTTTTGAAAAAGGTGGTGAACCGATATGGCAACAACGCGCATTATCCCCATGCATCAGAACAAGGGAAAAACCATCCGGCAATGCCTGTCCGACAGATTGGATTACGGCAAAAATCCAGATAAGACCCAGGAGGGACAATTGATAAGCTCCTTTGCCTGTGACCCGCAGACGGCAGACGCAGAATTTGCACTCTCCAAACGCGAGTATTTTCAGCTGACCGGACGCAGACAGGACAGCGACGTGATTGCCTATCAGGTGCGCCAGTCCTTCCGCCCGGGTGAGATTATGCCGGAAGAAGCCAATCGCATCGGCTATGAGTTTGCTGAGCGGTTCTTAAAGGGCAATCATGCCTTTATTGTCTGCACCCATGTCGATAAGCATCATATCCACAATCACATTTACTGGAACTCCACCAGTCTTGACTGCACCCGGAAATTCCGAAACTTCTGGGGCAGTACATTGGCAGTTCGCAAGCTGAGCGACCTGATCTGCGTTCAGCACAGACTGTCAGTTATTGAAAGCCCAAAGTCCCACGGTATGAGCTACAACCGCTGGCAAGGTGATATCGAAAAGCTCTCAAACCGCGACCGCCTATGTCTGGATATGGATGCGGCGCTGGCGAGAAAGCCGCATGACATTGAGGGCTTTTATTCTCTTATGGAACAGGCCGGCTACACCATCATCCGCGGAAAAAATATTACATTCTGTCATCCGCGTCAGAAGCGCAATATCCGTATGCGCTCTCTGCCGGAGGAATACCGTGAGGATGCGATTCTGGAAGTGCTGGCAGGCAGGCGTATCCATAATCCAAGGAAACGCCGCAGTCCGCTGGCAGAACAGAAAGCCCAGCTTGTCAGTTCGCTGGAAGCCAAACAGAATCAGGGACGAGGCCATTACTACGATCTGTCTATCCAGAATCAGATCACCAAACAGCAGGCCAAGGCGCTTCTGTATTATCAGCAGCATGGTTTTACCAGCACAGATGATTTTGAGGCATTTGCCGAATCGGTGGATGCCATAAAGCAGCGCAGAGATGCGTTGTCTGCGCAGATCACTTCTGCCGAAAAGCGGCTGAATGAGATTGCGGTGCTTCAGAAGCACATCACCAACTATCTCAAAACCAAGGACATCTATGCCGGCTATCGGGCATCCGGCTATTCCAAAGCGTACTACGAGGAACACGAGGATGCGATCAAGCTTTGCAAAGCGTCCAAGCGGGCATTTGACGAATTGCTTCCATCTGACACTTCCGGCAAAACCTCTGGTTCCCACAAGAAACAGCTTCCCTCTTTGAAAGCGCTCCGGGCTGAGTACGCCGAGCTGCTGGCGATGAAAAAGGCGGCATACCCAGAATACTACCGGGCAAAAGATGAGTACCGGGAGCTACTGACTTATCAGGCAAATCTGGCCGGTCTTTTCGGCATTGAAAATGTCAGAAGCGCGCCTCAGCGAGAGCGCCAGCAGGAAGAAAAATAAGCGCCGCAAGGTGCGCCGCCGAAGATGAAATCTTCGATCTTTGGGGTTTGGGGATTGCCCCAACAAGCCAAAACAGAAAGTTCCGCCTCCGGGCGGAATCTTTCTGTTTTGAGCCTTTCTGATCAGAAAGGCATTGCTTGCCAAAGAAGAGATCACATTATAAAAACTTTGGATAGATGTGTTTTATAACGCACATGCAATTGATTTGTTCATACTTTTGTGGTATACTAAACTATAGATTATTGTAACCACTTGCCGAAAAATAAGAGAGGGATAAATTATGGCCGTAAGCTACAAAAAATTATGGAAACTCCTTATTGACAAAGACATGAAAAAGAAAGAACTGGAGGAACAAGCAAAAGTAAGTCACTATACTGTCAGCAAGATGTATCGCGGCGAAAACGTCACCATCGATATTCTAGAGCGGATTTGTAAAACGCTGAATTGCTCTCTTGATGACATTGTGGAGTTTGTTCCAGATCCAGACAATGAAGAATAATATTAAGAGTGCGGAGGGCGCATACCTGACGGGGGAGAAATATTAATGAAGGCAATATCTATAAAAAATCCCTTTGCAACACAAATACTGAGAGGGACGAAAAATATTGAATATCGCACATGGGATACAAAACATCGCGGTGACTTGCTGATTTGCAGCAGTGCAAATCCCAAGGTTCCCGGGATGATATCAGGCTGCGCTCTTTGTGTTGTTGAGTTAGTTGATACACAGTATGATTCTGAAAACGATGTTTATGAGTGGCACCTGGACAATGTTAGAAAGGTCAAAGCATTCCCTGTAAAAGGAAAACTCAATTTCTTTGAAGTAGATGATGCGCTCATTCATTTTATCGATGAAGAACATCGAAATGCGCAAACGGCCAAGTCCCAAGCTACTGACATTTCAACCGAACCCCCTATTTTCCCTCAGATGCCGGGTATGCCAAAAACGATTGATAATGTGACTATCCGGGTTAAGGATGATTTGGAAGAAACGATTACCAGAAAAAGCAAGCTGAGAATTGCAGCAGCCTGCTTCTCTATCTATGCCTATGAGGAACTGAAAAAGAGCCTATCCGGTATCGATGAACTGAAATTCATTTTTACTTCCCCGACCTTTACGACTGATAAGGCCGAAAAATCAAAGCGTGAATTCTATATTCCTCGTTTGAATCGTGAACAGAGTCTTTATGGTACCGAGTTTGAGGTGCGACTGCGCAATGAATTGACCCAGAGAGCGATCGCCAGAGAATGCGCAGAGTGGATTCGTCATAAAGCCGTATTCAAATCAAATACGACCGACCAGGTTGTCCCCGGATTTATGAATGTCGTAACGGCTCAGGATCAGTATACCTATATGCCGTTCAATGAGTTTACCACTGTAGGACTTGGCTGCGAGCGAGGAAACTATGCGTATAATTTTACTCAGCGCCTCAGCTATCCGATGAGTAAAAGCTATATTGATCTTTTTGAGCAGCTCTGGAATGATA
>JAAYNO010000256.1 GCA_012520855.1 Clostridiaceae bacterium
TTCCGGTAGTCGAGGGTTGCCTGAAGATCCTCAAAGAGTTCGAAGTCAACTTTACTGTAAATGTATGTTCCGCCCACAGAACGCCCGATAAAGCTGCAGAGCTTGCAAAAAATGCTGAAAGGGATGGCTATGACGTAATTATTGCGGCTGCGGGCAAAGCGGCGCACTTGCCGGGAGTGATTGCAGCATACACAGTTCTTCCAGTCATAGGACTCCCGATAAAATCATCAACAATGGACGGTCTTGACTCACTTCTATCAATAGTACAAATGCCTTCCGGGATACCTGTTGCAACAGTTGCCATAAATGGCAGCGATAATGCAGCCCTTCTGGCAATACAGATTCTTGGAGGAGCTTATCCATATCTTAGAGCTAAAATTCACGATCATAAATCAAAAATGGCACAACAGGTTGAAGTTAAAGATCAACAGCTTCAGGAAAAATTGAGAGGTGCTCTATGAAGAAACCATTGGATTTTAGTTCATTAAATGATTTTAAAGATGAGATCCACGAGGCTTGCGGCGTATTTGGAATATCAAATCAGGATGGTTTTGATACAGCGCAAATGACGTATTTTGGGCTTTATGCCCTTCAGCACCGCGGACAGGAAAGCTGCGGTATTGCAATAAATAATAATTGCGAGATAACAGGCCATAAGGGAATCGGCCTGGTTCCGGAGGTTTTTACTGAAAAAATACTGGATCGACTGGAAGGAAATATGGCAATAGGCCATACCCGTTATTCCACTACCGGGGGCAGCTCCGTTGAAAACTGCCAGCCTCTGATATTTACTTACAAAGGAGGAAAAATGGCTCTTGCCCATAACGGAAATCTGATCAACGCGACAAAAATACGTTATGAACTCGAAAATAAGGGAGCTATTTTCCAAACTTCAACCGATTCCGAAGTGATAGCCAACTTGATTTCCAGAAACGGACTTAAGTGCAACGATATCGTAGAGGTACTCACTAGAACCATGGATGTCATAGAAGGTGCATATGCTCTTGTTATCCTGACTCAAAAAAAACTTGTGGGAATACGTGATCCATGGGGGCTGCGTCCGTTATGCCTTGGAAAAATCGGCAGATCTTATGTGCTGGCATCTGAAAATTGTGCTTTTGATGTAGTCGGTGCTGAATTTATCAGAGATATTGAGCCCGGTGAAATGGTTATTATAGAAGGCGAATCATTGACCTCTATAAAGACAAAGCATAATAAGCCTCACCGCTTCTGTATCTTTGAACACATTTACTTTGCCAGACCCGACAGCTTTATTGATGGGGCTTCTATTTATAAATCGCGTTTAGAAGCAGGAAGGCTTCTTGCCATCGAGTCACCTGTAGAAGCTGATTTAGTGGTTGGAGTCCCGGATTCAGGCATAACAGCCGCAATCGGATATTCAAGACAATCGGGGATTCCATATGGCGAGGCCCTTATCAAAAACCGCTATGTTGGAAGAACCTTTATCCAACCGAATCAACAGCTAAGAGAGCAGAGCGTGAGAATAAAGCTTAATGCTCTTTATGAGGAAATCGAAGGAAAAAGGATCATAATTATTGATGATTCAATAGTACGCGGAACCACTTCATATAAAATCATACAAATGCTAAAGAACGCTGGTGCGAAGGAAGTTCATATGCGGATCAGCTCACCTCCGGTCTTGAATCCCTGCTATTTCGGTATAGATATTTCTTCAAAGGAGCATTTAATAGCAGCTAATTATTCTATTGAAGAGATAAGAGAAAGCATAAATGCTGACACATTGGCCTTCTTAAGTGTTGAAAGCCTTTTAAAGACACCAATCGGAGCTCCGGCGAACTGCTTCTGCACAGGTTGCTTTACCGGAGAATATCCAATGAAGGTTCCGATGCATGTGGGAAAATCTATATTGGATAAGAAATGCTGAAGTAATAAACTACCTACGAAAGGATGAGTTCGAAATGGCTAATTATAAGGAAGCAGGCGTTGATGTGGAAGCAGGTTATAAGGCTGTAAGAATGATGAAGTCGCATGTAAATAAGACGATGCGGCCTGAAGTATTGACTGAAATAGGCGGTTTTGGAGGCCTTTTCAGTCTTGAGAACATGAAATACGAAAAGCCTGTTTTGGTGTCAGGTACCGATGGAGTAGGTACAAAGCTTAAAATAGCATTTATTATGGACAAGCATGACACTGTTGGGATCGATTGTGTTGCGATGTGTGTCAACGATATTATATGCAGTGGAGCGCAGCCTTTGTTTTTCCTTGACTATATCGCACTGGGCAAATTAATACCTGAAAAGGTCGAGCAGATAGTGAAGGGCATATCAGAGGGTTGCCTTAAGGCAGGCTGCTCCCTGATTGGAGGAGAGACCGCCGAAATGCCGGGATTCTATCCTGAAGATGAGTATGATCTGGCCGGTTTTGTCGTGGGAATTACTGAAAAGGACAAGCTTATAAACGGAAAAAGGATCAAACCGGGCGATATTCTAATTGGTTTTGCATCCTCAGGTATTCACAGCAATGGATATTCACTGGTAAGAAAGATATTCGACATTAACGAACATAACTTAAATGAGCGTTATGCAAGTCTTGAAAAAACTCTGGGGGAAGAGCTTCTTATTCCAACCAGGATATATGTTAAAACAATAATGTCACTTATAAAAAAGTATGCCATTAAAGGAATAGCAAATATAACAGGCGGAGGTTTTTTAGAAAACATTCCGAGGATGCTTCCGGATGGATTAAAGGCTATAATTCATAAAGGTACCTGGCCTGTACTTCCTGTTTTTGAACTGATGCAGAAAATTGGCAATGTTGAAGAACATGATATGTACAGCACCTTTAATATGGGATTAGGAATGGTTCTGGCTGTTTCTCCCGAGATAGCTCCCTTTGTAGTGGCTGAAGCCAACAGCCTGGGAGAGAAGGCATATATAGTCGGAGAGGTGGCAAAAGGTAATAAAGGGTATACGGGCGAGGAGAAAATTGAAATATGCTAAGGATTGGCGTCATGGTCTCCGGGGGAGGTACAAATCTCCAGGCTGTCCTGGATAATATTGCCGATGGGCGGCTGCCACGATGCAAGGTTGTTACTGTTGTCTCCAGCAAACCAGGTGTGTTTGCTCTTGAACGTGCCAAAGCAAATGGAATACCGGCAAAAGTCATTTCCAGAAAGAGCTTTGAGACTTTGGAGGCTTATGATGATGCTGTTCTTGCCCATATGAAGAGCCATGGTGTAGAGCTTATAGTACTTGCTGGCTTTTTAAGTCTTCTGGGAGAAAAAGTGTGTAATGAATATAAAAATTCAATTATAAATGTACACCCTTCACTCATTCCCGCTTTTTGCGGCAAAGGACATTATGGGATAATCCCCCATCAAAAGGCTCTTGAATACGGTGTGAAGGTGACCGGGGCCACTGTCCATTTTGTAGAAACGGAATATGATTCAGGCCCGATAATTCTTCAAAAGGCTGTTGAGGTCATTCCGGGAGATACTCCCGAGACCCTTCAGAGAAGGGTTATGGAACAGGCGGAGTGGCAGCTTCTTCCTGAAGCTATAAGGCTTTATAGTGAGGGCAGACTCAAAATTAACGGCAGGCATGTAGAAATACTAAGGCATGATTAAAGAATAAACTCCGTTTTGACGTGAGGTGTTTCTTGTTGCCTAATGAGGTGAGAAATGAAGGTTTTAGTTGTTGGCGGCGGAGGCAGAGAACACGCCATATTGTGGAAACTTAAGCAAAGTCCGAGGATCACAAAGCTATATTGTGCACCAGGAAATGGCGGTATTTCAGATATTGCCGAATGTGTATCAATTAGCGCCATGGATATAGCGGGGATAGTTGATTTTCCCCTAAAAGAGAAGATGGATATGGTTATTGTCGCACCTGACGACCCTTTAGCAGCCGGTATGGTAGATGCTTTGGAAGAAGCGGGTATCCGTGCTTTCGGACCAAGGAAAAATGCTGCTGTATTGGAAGCCAGCAAGGTTTTTTCAAAGGAACTGATGAAGAAATATAATATACCGACGGCATCATATGAAATCTTTGATGACAGTAAAGCTGCTATTGAATATGTAAAAGCGGCAAAATTGCCATTGGTGGTAAAAGCCGACGGTTTGGCTTTGGGTAAGGGTGTATTGATCTGCAATACTGTTAGTGAAGCTATAGAAGCCGTTTTGTCTATCATGGAGGATAAAAAGTTCGGAGCGGCAGGACAAAGAATAGTAGTGGAAGAATTTTTGACAGGTCCGGAAGTTTCAGTTTTGGCCTTTACTGACGGAAAGACCATAATACCAATGGAGAGCTCACAGGATCATAAAAGAGCCTTTGATAATGATCAGGGACCTAATACGGGGGGGATGGGTGCTTTTTCACCCAGCAGTTCGTACACAGAAGAAATTCATGATATATGTATGAAAACTATATTTGTCCCGACAATAAATGCAATGAATCTTGAAGGCAGGTCTTTCAGGGGGGTTTTATACTTTGGCTTGATATTGACAAAAGAGGGACCAAAGGTGCTTGAATATAATGCCCGCTTCGGGGATCCTGAAACTCAGGTGATCCTGCCTCGGTTAAAAAATGATTTATTGGATATTTTTGAGGCGGTTATAGAAGAAAAACTGGATACAATAAAATTATCATGGAAGCAAAATACCGCTGTTTGCGTTGTAATGGCATCGGGCGGTTATCCGGGAAGCTATGCCAAAGGATATGAAATCAAAGGCCTTGATTCATCAGAAAAGGATATTATAGTATTTCATGCCGGAACAAAA
>JAAYNO010000257.1 GCA_012520855.1 Clostridiaceae bacterium
GCGTGAAGCTCACCCTAAGATGAGATATCCCACCTATAACGGGTAAGACCCCATGTAGACTACATGGTTGATAGGTCGGAGGTGTAAGTGTGGCAACACATTGAGCTGACCGATACTAATAGGTCGAGGGCTTGACCAAAGGTTAAAAAAACCAATGGTAAGCCAACCAAGGTTGGCAGTTCTCAGAAGGAGAATATATCAGCAGAGTAAATCATTATACAGTTTTGAGGGTGTAAAAGACTGCAAAAGCAGTCATATTGAAGAATCCTTTAGATTCTTCAATAACCACAATTTAATAGTTAGATCTTTCGGTGACTATAACGGAGAGGATCCACCTGTTCCCATTCCGAACACAGAAGTTAAGCTCTCCAGTGCCCACGATACTTGGCTGGAAACGGCCCGGGAAAATAGGTCGTCGCCGAATTTTTATCAAAGTCTTGGGTTTAATTCCCAAGGCTTTGTTTTATATAAAAATGAACCATCAGTACTTTAGAAACGTCTAATTATAAGACTAAGTATTTTTATAAAAATATAAATTTTTTGAAAATAATTCATGGTATTCTTTTTGTCCTATTTATGCCCATGAATTTTAAGAAATATGATATAATAACCTTACCCATTTAACAAAATCAAAGATTTTAAATGGGTGCCCAAGAGCATTGAATCATTAAGTTGATATTCTCTACTACGCAGAGAATATGATGCTTTCGGCATCATATAGCAATGAATTGCTATCACAACTTATGATATAATATGCATAGCATATTTTTGATTGCATATTTTTATACATATCTGAAAAGTCGATGGAAATACATAACAATATAAATGGGGGTTAACTTAAATGAGAAGAAAAATTCTTATTGTTGACGATGAAAAGAACATAGTGGATATTCTTAAATTCAATCTCAATAAGGAATCTTTTGATACACTTGAAGCATATGACGGAAGGCAGGCTCTTGAAATTGCAGAAAGAGAAAAGCCGGATTTGATTATTCTTGATGTTATGCTCCCTGAAATCGATGGTTTTACCGTATGCAGAAAACTCAGGCAAACAATGCAAACGCCTATTCTTATGCTGACTGCTCGTGAGGAAGAGGTAGACAAAGTTCTGGGTCTGGAGTTGGGAGCCGATGACTATATAACAAAGCCTTTCAGCCCAAGAGAGCTTATGGCAAGAGTTAAAGCCAATTTGAGAAGAGTAATAGATGACTCTATCCCCACACAAAAAGATGAGATAATCCGTTACGGCGACCTGGAAATTGACATAAACAGATATGAGGTAAGACGGGACGGTGTGCCCATAGAGCTCACATTAAGGGAATTTGAGCTCGTCAAATTTTTAGGTATGCAGAAAGGTCAAATATTTTCAAGAGAAAACCTTCTTGAGAAGGTTTGGGGCTATGAGTATTTTGGAGACGTCAGAACCGTTGATGTCACTGTCAGAAGACTGCGTGAAAAGCTTGAAAGAGATGCCTCAAAGCCTTACTACATATTAACTAAACGCGGTGTTGGTTATTATTTTAATCCTGCTGTATAAAAGGTAAATATGAAAAAACTATTATCTTTGGCTGCTTCATTACGCAGCATTCAATGGCGGCTGGTAATAATATTGATGCTTACCACCTTCGTCTTGATGTCGGTAGTTTGGGTGTTTCTAAATTCCAGAGTAGAAAGGATATTCTACTCTGATTTTAAAGACAATATCGAAACTAATTATAACGCGCTCGAAATTACTGAAGAAACCGACTATAATATGCTTTTATACAACTTGAGAAATAATGCCATCATAGCGGGCTTTATTATGGGGCGGGATAAAAGCTTTACGATTCTGGACAGGAAGACAGCAGAGATCCTCTATTCTTCCGACGAGTTGAATGAGATCGATAAAAACAGCTTTAGAAATGAGATTTTTAAATCTGAAAACCTTTTGTTGGTTCTTTCCGGCAATCAGCCTAACGCAGTCGGTGAGAAGCAGCGGTATACGAAAGCGGAAAGCGGGGATTTTTACACCTATGTGAAATCTCAAACGCTAAGTGACGGTGAATATGTTCTATTGTTCAAATATAAACGCGAAAGAGCGCTTATGGTGCTAAATGACTTTGGTACCATAATAATGACGGGTACGTTTTTTGCGCTGTTAGCTGCTGTCTTAATCGGTTCGGTCCTCTCAAGAACCATTACTCTTCCGATCAACGATATAATGCATAAAGCAGAAAAAATCACAGACGGTGATTTTGGTTATGCCATAGAGGTCAGGTCTGAGGACGAACTGGGGAAGCTTGCTAAAACGTTTAATTTTATGTCATCAAAGCTCAAGGGGATGCTGACCGAAATAACCAGCGAGAAGAAAAAGCTTGAAACTATTTTATACTACATGAACGATGGTATCATTGCATATAACCGGTGCGGCGAAGTGATACACATTAATCCTGCAGCAAAAAAACTTTTATATAATAAAGTATCCGATATAGTCTCTTTTGATGAATTTATGAATACTCTTGGCATTGAGCTTACTATAGATCGAATAACAAGAGACAGAAGTATTTGCGGCCCCTTTCAAAAGGTTCAGTATAAAGACAGGTTTTTTAAAGTACAGCTGGCTGTATTTACCGATGAAAACAACCAGCTTGACGGTATCATAACGGTTATCCAGGACATCACCGAAGAACAGAAACTGGAGAAAATGAGAAAAGAGTTTGTAGCTAATGTTTCCCATGAATTAAGAACACCTCTGACATCAGTAAAAAGTTATACCGAGACCTTACTGGATGGCGCTCTGCAGGATAAACTGACAGCGGAGCAGTTTCTTAGCGTCATAAACGACGAAACAGACAGGATGACACGTCTGGTTAAGGATTTAATGACCCTGTCCCAGCATGACGGGGGAATAACTTTGAACCTTGAAGATACCTCAATAAGCGATCTTGTGACATCTTGTGTCAACAGAATGAAGCGGGAAGCAGAAACGAAGAAACAAGCCCTTAAGCTAAAAATCAGGCAAAATATTCCGGTAATCAAAGCAGATAGGTATAGAATCGACCAGCTTATTGTAAATATAATAGGAAATGCAATAAAATATACTCCGGAAAAGGGGATCATATGGGTCCAGGTTTATTGTGAGAGGGATATGGTTATAATAAATGTGGAAGATAATGGGATAGGCATACCTCCGTCCGACTTAAGCAGAATATTCGAGCGTTTTTACAGAGTTGACAAAGCACGGTCGAGGCAAATGGGAGGAACAGGGCTTGGGCTTGCTATTGCCAAAGAAATAGCGGTTTTGCATGGCGGTGATATCATAGTCAAGAGCAAACTGGGGAAAGGAACCAGCGTATTCATAGAGCTTCCTGCTTACAAAGGCAAAAGGAAGGCATTATAGACCGGTAATTTCATTTTAAATCCTCCGTAATGGATTTGTAATACATTTTCATGTATACTTGAGTTGTATGGATATAGGTGAAGGTTGCCTATTTTTTTTGGTACCATGTAAAGCCTATGGTTAATCTGGAGGAATTGTTTATGGCGAAAAAAGTTGTCTTCCTGCTGGTCATGGTGTTCGTCCTGCTTCTTGCGTCAGTGACGGCATTAGCAGCAGATACGGACTCATCGACTCCTGAAGCCGGTTTTACAGAAGATAAAGCTAGTTCCGAAGAAGTTATTCCGGAAATCAGCATAATTGATTTAGAAACTAAATATGGAGATGTTTTCTTTGGTGATGTCCAGTCAAACAAAGAAATTGTTTCAATAGTAAAGGATTCCGACAATGGGGATGAAGGCAAACGCATATATCCCTATGATTTACGTTACTTTTTTGAAGCCATGGCTCTGGAGGTAGACACTGCAAATCCTGTTATTATGCTCATGTATATTAAAGCTGATGATGTATATGTGCCTTTGGTCGATGTAAATACAGGCACTAATATGACCCAGGAAATATATTATTTAAATACTACTGTGGATCTTTTATATTTGGGGAGCAGCAAAGTAAATGAAATACGAATTATTGCCTTCAGAAAGAATGATATTGATGAACTGACTATAGATAGCAATTTGCAGATTATCGATATAAAGAAATCGGTACGCCCCTGGAATTTTATTGAAAAGCTTTACTTTGAAATCAAAGGGATATTCAACTAAAATGCCAACTCTGTCCAATAAGGTCAGGAGCAGCTTGGAATGAAAACAGAAAAAAAAGAAAGAATTAAAACCAGAGTCCTTGTTTTATTAGTTGCACTAAGCATCATTCAGATAGGAATCCACTGGAACAATCAAACCCAGGGGCTTCCTTTTAATTTTATAAGCTCAATTTTTTCGGGAAATGGCAAGACCCTGTCACTTGATGTCGAGACATTAAAAGAGAAATACTTCAAACCTGAGGCTGTTATTGTTTCCATAGGCACAAATCACTGGAGACTGGATGAGAGAGATACACAATATCATAGGGTATGGAAGGATATCAGGGACAATTATTTATCGGTGATGATAAGGCAGAAAGCGGAAAAGATACTTCCAAAGGAAGAATGGTTAAAAATAATACGTTCCCGATGCGTGAGAATAGATTTTTTAGTCAACTGGCCTGGAGGTATCGTGCATTGGTTCGGGAATACCAAACCTGGTGATTCAAAAAGCTTTGAGGGTATACAATCTATAGTCATTGTTCCGGATGACAATGTCAATCAAACTATCAATACGGTCTATGTTTATGATGAGAAACAGGTTTATCAGTATCAGGTTGATTTGAAAAATGAATTTCTGCCGAAAAGCTATTATTCCAAACTGGCAGATGAGCTTACAAATAAAAATAAACCAAGGCAAAGTCTTTTGTCATCCTACCCTAATTTTGTATCAGAAAAGGATATATTTGTTCCTAAGCCGGGGGATCAGGGGTACGATCATAGCTTGATTGAAGTGAGTATTCCGGAGCCTGTCGTTCTTAACATGGCCAACATTGAGAATTACAGTATACAGGACAGTATTCTTCTGCAGCAAAAGGTGAGCTTGAGTGCCCAATATACCGAGACTTCTGACAATGCATTATTCACAGACACCGAGAATTTGTACAGACTTTTTAAAGACGGAGTATTGGAATACAAGTACATACCTGCGAACACCGCTCAGGCCGGGGATGTTTCGGAAGCCTTTAACCATGCTTTAAGCTTTATTGAGCATAGAAGATCTTTGGTTGGAGAGACGGACATTGTGTTAACCAGGATAGTTCCTGAAAGAAGATATTATCTTTTGGAATTTTCATATAAACTGAATGGTGTTTTTGTTTATTACTCTGATAATGAGGAGAAAGGAATAAGTGCTCCGATCGTTATGAAGGTTAATTCAGAAAGGATACTGGAGTGCCGATGGGTTTTAAGGAACTTTAAAAATATTGGAAAGAATAGCTATAGTGAGAGTTTTGGTGAATTATTGAACAACCAGATAGCAACTTCATACCCTGAAATAATCGACAGGGAAATTAAGTCTTTTACGCGCCTTGAGCAGGGTTATATTTTCAGATCAACCGATGACAGTGGAACTTTATTGGCACCAAACTGGATTATTAGCACAGATGTAAGGGATTATTTTATCCCGCTTTTGGGGAAAAAGGGGTAGGTATGGATTGGTCTAAAGCAAAAACGATTTTAATAATAGCCTTGCTGCTTCTGAACGTTTTCTTGCTGGTAATGATAATGTTCACCAATCCGGCAAGCTTACTTACAGATAATTACAAGAAGTACGCAATAAATTATTTGTTATCAAGAGATATTGAAATAAATACTGATGTCCCCAGCTTTTCGAGGCCAGTGAGTAAAATTATATATACTACAAAAGAGTACGACCCGGAAAGGTTATGTAAATTAGTATTTGGAGAAGTAATGCCTTATTCCTTGAACGGAAACGGTTTTTATATAAAAAATGAGGAAGAATCCATCAGCTTGTCTGAGGACTTGCTGCTTATCAACGATAAGC
This sequence comes from Clostridiaceae bacterium, assembly GCA_012520855.1. Taxonomy (GTDB): domain Bacteria; phylum Bacillota; class Clostridia; order DSM-8532; family DSM-8532; genus DTU059. The sequence goes on from JAAYNO010000257.1 coordinate 5,962, forward strand.
TATCTGACGGCAAATATTTATTCGCTAATCCCAATAAATTAATAAAAAGCCTGCAAAAGTATTTGAGAGAACTAGGATTTAACAAAAGCAGCATCATTATGGGCGAGATCGAAGATAAAGATGATTCAATCCAGATAATCTTCAATTTAAAATATAAAAATAATATGGTTTTCGATCAGATAATTATGGCAAGACTTAACAGTGACGGATTGCTTACCATATGGGCGCCTGCAAAAAACGTAAGCAAAGGGAATGGAGTAAGCGATATTTTATCTGCATACCAGATACTGGTTACCGGTGGCTTGCCATCCGGTACTAAAATCGAGAATGTTGATTTCGGTTATAAACAAATATCCGAAGGAGATATTTACGGAAATCCTGTGTGGCGTGTTATACTTAATGATGGAACAGTGATATATTATAATGCTTATACCGGCGTAAAGCTTTAGTTAACTGGAGGCTGGAGGCTGGAAGTTAGAGGTTAGAGGCTGGACGTTGGAAGGTGTCATTCTATAGCGACGCGAAGGATCTATTCATGGGCGCGCATTGGAGTTAAGGGGATAATATGCTGTTTAATCTGTACTAACAGGATAAGTATATGCTATAATATATTTTTGAGAATCCAATGAAGAGACCGGAAGGTTGGTGTACGAGTGGATAAACTTATAATCCGCGGTCAAAAGAGATTAAAAGGCGAGGTTACGATCAGCGGAGCAAAAAACGCAGCATTAGGTGTTCTACCGGCTGCTTTATTACTTGGCGATGTATGTACTATTGAAAATGTACCGGACATATTAGATATTGCGATCTTAAAAAGGATCATGGAATCTCTCGGAGTCCAGTTTGAGAATATTGATGAGACTACATTGAGGATTGATACCAGGAAGGTTAATTCCTATATGGCAACAACACCCGATATGCACAAGCTTAGAGGGTCGTATTATTTAATGGGAGCCTTGCTGGGAAGATTTAAAAGAGCGGTGGTTACTTTTCCGGGTGGCTGCAATTTTGGTGTTCGCCCGATAGATCAGCATATAAAAGGGTTTGAATCCCTTGGCGCTAAGGTTGAAATCGAACATGGTTATATAAAGCTGACAGCCAGCAAATTAATTGGTGCCTCTATATATCTTGACGTAGTAAGCGTCGGTGCTACTGTGAATATCATGCTGGCAGCGGTCAGGGCAGAAGGTCTCACGACTATTGAAAATGCCGCTAAAGAACCTCATATTGTTGATATAGCTAACTTTTTGAATGCAATGGGTGCCGATATAAAGGGAGCAGGTACTGATATTATCCGCATACGGGGAGTTAAATCCCTTAAGGGCAGTCTGATCCACAGTATCATTCCTGATCAGATTGAAGCAGGTACCTTTATGATTGCAGCAGCAGCTACAAAAGGTGATGTGCTGGTTAAAAACGTTATTCCAAAACACATGGAATCCTTAACCGCTAAGCTTATGGAGATGAATGTTAAGATCGAAGAGTTCGATGAAAGCATCAGGATATATGTTAAAGATCGTCTCACAAAGGTCAATATAAAGACACTTCCGTACCCGGGATTTCCCACCGACTTACAGCCTCCGGCAGCCATTCTGCTATTAAGGGCTGACGGCATCAGCACCATTACCGAAGGAATATTTGAGAATCGTTTTCAATATATTGAAGAACTGAAGAGAATGGGTGCAAATATACGTGTGGAGGGAAGGATGGCCGTAATTGAAGGCGGTTCCAAGCTCACAGGTGCACCGATCAAAGCTACTGATCTCAGAGCCGGAGCGGCATGTGTCATTGCTGGACTTATTGCCGAGGGAGAGACTGAGATCAGCAATGTTCATTATATCGACCGTGGTTATGAGAACATGGTGGAAAAACTCCGTCGACTGGGAGCGGATATCAAAAGAATAAGCGGCAGTCCGGGTTAAATCGGAGACCAAGGTTGGAAAAATTAAAACACTTGAAGGAGGCATCCAGCCCATGCGATCACATCAGGCAATACGCGCAAAATGCAGGGCAGGGGCATAAACATGATAAAGATTTGCAGCCTTTTTAGTGGCTCAAGCGGTAACTGTATATTTGTATCATATAATGAAACAGCCATTCTTATCGATGCCGGTGTAAGCGGTAGACGAACTGAAATCGCATTGGAAGGCATCGGTGAATCATTTGAGAAAATAGCCGGAATTTTTATTACTCACGAACACAGTGATCATATAAGCGGAGCCGGCATTCTTTCCAGGCGTTATAAAATCCCTATATATGCCAATACAGCAACATGGACAGCAATGCGACCCTTTATGGGAAAGCTTAACAGTGAGCACATTCGTCATATCGAGGTGGGGGAAATAAAGACAATTGGTGATATTTCAGTCAGGTCTTTTCCAATTCCCCATGATGCTGCGTGTCCTGTCGGCTACAATGTTTTTATTGCCGGGAGAAAACTGACCATTGCCACAGATATTGGACATATGGATGATTTGCTTTTGGCTAATCTTGAGAAAAGCGATATGATTTTACTGGAATCAAATCATGACATTGAGATGCTCAGGACAGGAAGATATCCATGGCCTTTAAAGCAAAGGATACTGGGGGATCGCGGGCATCTTTGCAATGAAATGGCCGGACAGATTGTGGCTCATCTGGCACAATGCGGTACAAAGCGGTTTTTACTGGGCCATTTAAGTCAGGAGAATAATTTTCCCGAGCTGGCATACAGAACCGTATGCAATGCACTTCTGGAGAAAAAGATCAACCCCTCAAAAGATGTATATCTGGAAGTTGCCTTAAGGGACAGGTCTTCGAATGTAATGTATATAAATACCGGGGCATAGGATGAATATTAAAATTGTTTGTGTCGGAAAACTGAAGGAAAGCTACTTAAGGGACGCTCAAAAAGAATATTTAAAGCGTCTTTCACGTTTTTGCAAGGTTGAGATCATCGAGGTCGATGAAGAAAAGGCACCAGAAACAGCAAAGGCATCCCAGGAAAAAAAGGTCAGGCAAAAGGAAGCCGAAAGAATAGTAAAAGCTTTTGGCAAAAACACTACAACTATTGCATTGGCATTGGACGGCAAAGAAATGGATTCGGTGGAATTCTCCAGGGAAATGCAAGGCTTAATGACTGGCGGCAAAAGCGATCTTTCGTTTATCATAGGAAGCTCTACCGGTCTTGATGAATCAATAACAAAAAATGCCGATTATAAATTTTGCCTTTCAAAGCTGACCTTTCCCCATCAGCTGGCCAGAATCATTCTTCTTGAACAAATATACCGCGCATACAAAATCATAAATAACGAAGTTTATCATAAGTGATCGAAAGACAATATTATCCTCATGACATGATATAGCTTTCAGATGGGTATATAGTATAATATTAATGGCGAACAGGCTATTCCCCGCCAAGGTGGTGCAATGGAACTACGATAACAGGAACCCATGGCGGAATGTATGAAATGGAAGGTAACGATGGATATCAATGGTAGTATAGAGGGCTTAAAAAACAGTGTTATTGAAGCTCTCGAAGATCTTTACGATCTGGACATCCCTCAGGACAAGCTTTGGACAGAAGAATTGATCAACAGATTATCAGAGATTTCAGGGTCCATCAACAGGGAAATAGCAGTCTATGTTGACAGGAAGGGCCGTATTACCGATGTTTGTGTTGGCGATTTTAAGACAGTCTGCCTCAATGAAGCTGGAGGAAGAAGAAGCAAATACCGGTTGTCCGGTGTTCGCTGCATCCACACGCATCCCAATGAAAGTGGCATGCTTTCGGCTGTAGACGTAAGCTCACTAAAAGCGCTAAGGCTTGATATGATGGCTGCTGTTGGGGTCCATAAGCAAAAGCCAACTGAGATCTATGTTGCCGTATCATCACCCATATCAGTGGAGGATGTGGAGATTTTTGGGCCTTATTCGGCAGAAAAAGAGGATTTTGAGGCTTTGATCGAATACATCGGCGAGGCTGATGAATTTTTAAGGGAGCAGCATGCCGAGACTCTAAAAAATGAGCAGGAAAAAGCTATTCTGGTTGGGATCAAAACACAGGAAACAAAAAATATTCTTGGTGTAAGCGAAGCCGATATTTCTTTAATAGAGCTTAAAGAGCTTGCACAAGCGGCAGGAGCCAAGGTAGTTGCATCGGTTATTCAAAACCGTGAAAGTCGCGATGTTGCTTTCTATATCGGTAAAGGCAAAGTAGAAGAGCTTAGTCTGCTTGTGCAAACAAATGAAGCCGATTTAGTGATATTTGATGAGGAGATATCCCCCTCACAGCAAAGGAACCTGGAAGAAGCATTAGGTGTCAAGATTATTGACAGGACTGGGCTGATACTCGATATTTTTGCGCAGCGGGCCAGAAGCAGGGAGGGAAAGATCCAGGTAGAGCTTGCCCAACTGGAGTATAATCTTCCCAGGCTTCATGGCTTAGGCCAGGTATTATCAAGGCTTGGCGGAGGAATAGGAACAAGAGGTCCCGGTGAAACAAAGCTCGAAACAGACAGAAGGCATATTCGCCGTAAGATCAGCACCTTGAAGGAACAGCTGAAGGAGATAAAAAAGCAGCGAAGCCTGTTAAGAGTTGAGAGAAAACGAAACAGAGTTCCTGTAGCAGCATTGGTAGGATATACAAATTCAGGTAAATCTACTTTACTAAACACACTTTGCGGCTCCGACGTGTATGTAGAAAACCAGCTTTTTGCCACACTGGATACAACTACGCGCCAGCTATTGCTGGACGATAACGACATGATCCTTGTTACCGATACTGTAGGCTTTATACGGAAACTGCCGCATCACCTTTTAGATGCGTTCAAGTCCACCCTTGAAGAGGCAGTTTTTGCTGATGTTCTTGTACTTGTCGTTGATTCATCGGATCCATATGCTGAAGACCATATCAGAATAGTTGATGGCATACTTGGGGAATTGGGAGCAGGCCAAAAGCCGTCAATAATAGCACTTAACAAGGTAGACAAGACAGATGCCGATAACCGTGCACGGATCACTTCTGACAGGCCTGTAATAGAAATATCGGCTAAAACAGGGTTCGGTTTGGATAAGCTTAAACAATGTCTTAAAGAGATGCTTCTGGAAGTACGTGTTAAGGTTAAGCTGGCTATCCCGTTCCAGGATGGCTGGGTGTTGCCCTGGCTGTACGAGAACGGGAAAGTTTTATCTGTTGAATACGACGAAAACAATTCTTTAGTTGAAGCTGAACTGGACAAGGAAGCAATCACCAGAATCAAAAAATATTTGTTAGCAAATTCTTATGATGCTCCAGATGAATAATAAAACAAAAGCTTGCTGGATCTGATTAATATAGACCCGGAAGAGTCCGGAACTCCCGTAAATTACAAGGTAAGGCGTCTTGACACCATATGTGTCATGTTGTAGAATAGTTATGCTGTATTTGCTCGAGTGGTGGAACAGGCAGACACAACGGACTTAAAATCCGTCGGACTAACCCTCCGTGCCGGTTCGAGTCCGGCCTCGAGCACCAGGAAAACCCCGATTGCATAAGGCTTTCGGGGTTTTGTCATTATATTGCATCTTTGTAAATGTAATAGTATTGAAATTAACCAGTATGATATATATAATAGATTACACTGACAATATACTATATATTGTTGTCACATTTCACGATATATACAATATATATTAAAAATTTAATTAACGGAGGAGAAAGCAATGCCGCTGAACGAAAATGCTATCAAGGTTTTGGAAAAAAGATACCTGGCAAAGGATAAAGACGGAAAAGTGATAGAGACACCCGATGAAATGTTCAGGAGAGTAGCGAAAAGCGTTGCTGCTGCCGACAAAGGATATGTGTCGGAGGACCAGCTCGAATCAATTGAGACGGACTTCTATGAGATGATGGCTAATCTTGAGTTTTTACCGAACTCACCAACTCTTATGAATGCCGGAAGGCCTTTAGGTCAGTTATCGGCATGTTTTGTACTTCCCATAGAGGATAGCATGGAAGGCATTTTCGACAGCGTGAAAAATGCGGCTCTGATCCATAAAAGTGGAGGAGGCACCGGCTTTTCTTTTAATAGATTGCGTCC
>JAAYNO010000258.1 GCA_012520855.1 Clostridiaceae bacterium
ATCACATTTTAAATATATTTACAACTAATAACGCTTAATTGAAGCAATATTATTATATTTGTGCGAAATATGGCATCATTTAATCTTTTTAGCTTATGTTTTACCTCTGGACAATTTACAAAATCTCATTTATTACACTGGTCAAAATCATTTTATTTATAAATCCACTTGACAAAATAACGATTTTATGTTATTATACTTTCATAATCAGGAAAGGAAGGTTTTTCAATGAACGCTGATACTACGCTAAATTGCATTTCTGCGGATTTTCAACGTCGAGTTGTTGACTGTATCAACATGGCTCTTCAAGACGATCTTCCACGATATCTTTCTGAGTTTCATCCAGATACAACAAACGGTATACCCCACCAAATCGGAGACTGGATAAATACAAATATCCGTAAGCATCTGGCTGGAAACAATATTGAAGTGATAGAGTTTACTCGATATAGCTGGAAAGGTAAGATCATTATTGATCGTGAGAACCATGTAACCTATACAATTATGCGTGAAAAGAGACTTAGCCAATTGAGACGAGAAAAACGCGATAAGCCTCACTATTTACAAAGTATTGTAGGCGTACTAAATGAAAATTTCATAGCACCATCTAGACAATTAACCCTATTTGGAGAAGGTTATTGTGGGTTTGATTCCGAGACTATAGAGCAGGATTATGATTCTATTTTTAAGGGATCTATTGATAAAACAGATGGATATCATCACTGTGCAATTATTTATGAAACAGAACACGGTGAATTAGCTGATATCAACATATTGATTCTTGATAAAAATCTTGTTGAGGTTTCTCGTATTTCACTTAATGAATATATTAAACCTGACTTCTCCAAATTAACAGCTGTCGAGCCTGGACAACCTCAGGAAGTGTCTTCAGAAGAAGAATCCAATGCTGGCCTTTTGGCAATTCGTCGACGTCAAGAAACGAATGCTACGCCAGTTGAAATTCCTGAAAAGAGAAAGCAGGCATAATAAACAAGTTTGGAGAGATAACCATGGTAACGCAAAACTTTATTGGTGAGCGTTTAAAAAACGCACGCATTTACAGAGGAATGACATTAACTGATCTAGCTACAGAAACTGGTCTCAGCAAGCAAGCTTTATCTCAATATGAGAATGGCACCATTAAGCCTGAAGTAACGAATTTATTTTCCTTAGCTAAAGTGCTTAATTTCCCCATTGATTACTTTTCCTCCGAGAATAAATTTCGAGTTAATACAGAAACTACGTATTTTCGTTCTCTGATGAGCACAACGAAAAAAGACCGCCTTGCGCAACGAGCACGTATAGAGTTTATAGCTCAAATATATGAAATCTTATTTGATTTTGTATCATTCCCATCGCTCAATTTACCAAAGGTTGATTTTTCAGGAAGCAACGAAGGATATGCTTATGAATCAGCAAATGAAGTCGAGGAGCTTGAAGCTATCGCACAGCAAGTACGGGATTACTGGAAATTAGGTGCTGGCCCCATCAAGGATTTCCGCTATACATTAGAAGCAAATGGAATAGTGGTTACTTGTGCTGATCCCAAAGCAGATAAAATTGATGCATTTAGCCAACGAACACTAATAAACGGCGAGGAAGTGTATTTGATCGTTATATCTAAAAACAATCAATCACTAGCCCGTGCTAGATTCGACATGGCACATGAACTTGCTCATATTTTACTTCATCCGTGGAGTGAGGATTTGGAGTCTATCCCAAAAGAAGAATTTAAAGCACGCGAGCGACAAGCGAACATTTTTGCAAGTGCGCTGTTGCTACCTAAAGACGCCTTCGGCTTTGATGTGGCACATTATCCTTCAAATTTAGAATACTATCTTCATTTAAAATCTAAATGGAATGTGTCAATCCAAGCGATGATCTATCGTACACAGCAATTAGGTATTATATCTACAAGCCAATATCAATATCTGATGCGGCAGATATCGAAAAATGGTTGGCGAGAAAAAGAACCGGGAGATCAGCCGTACATCATGACGAGTAACCTACTCCAAGGAGCAGTTGAGTTACTGTTGAAGGAGAACGAGCTGTCTGTGGATGGCTTCCTAAATGCATTAAAAGAAAAGGGTGTTGTTCTCCATTCCGAAGAAATTGAAGAACTGCTATGCCTTAAGAAAGGAACCTTGGAAAGAAAGGTAAAAGCTAAGCCGTCATTGATTCAGCTGAAATCTCAAATTGAGTAAGCAAATGGGCGAGCAGGCGAAGTGTCCTATTTGTTCGAAAAGGCTTTTTGATATTGATCAATACCTAATCGGTGGTATGATCATAAAATGCCCGCAATGCAAAAAAATCATTAAGCTGACCTTCGTTCCAGAAAAAATAACGAGTACAAGCAAAGCTGAACCTGATATGCAGAGCAAAGTTGGAACCAAGAGAGTTACCTAATATGCCGCACTGACAAAAATTTAATAATTCAATACTTAGTACAGAGCCAATACCTGATATAAGAGCCTGACAAGTAGCTAAACAAGCTATTTGTCAGGCTCTTTTTTTCTCTATTTTTAACCCTTTGTAGCTGGCTCTTTTCGAATCAAAAAGAGTTACATTCAAGCAACTTAGGCAACGAGACCTTAAACGGCACGTCCGGCCAACGCAAATTTATATCAACAGGAGGTGAATGCAAGTGGAAGTAATCAAAAACAGCGACGGCAAAACAATCTGCCGCGCAGATGCTAGGGACAAGCTTATCGAAATCAAAAACAAAGATATCGTGACCACTATCCGTTTCCTCGATGATGGCACTATCGAGGTCACAAACAAAGCTGCGTAAGTAACTACATAACAAAGAAATCCGCGAGACCGCAAGACGGCAGTGCGGGATACCTGAAAAGGTGTTCCCACCGCCGTCTTTTCCGTTTCACGGATTTTTCGGTTCCTGCGGATTTCGCAATGAAAT
>JAAYNO010000047.1 GCA_012520855.1 Clostridiaceae bacterium
AACTGACGGTATGTGTTTAATGATGCGATGTTGTGATTAATTCTCATAAAAACATCCTCCTTGATAATTTTCGGGAGAATCCTTTCTCCCATTTTAGTTCCTACCAACCGGAACTATGGTTATGAGCTATTCCAAAACCCTTTGGCGCCATAAGGGGGATAGCTTCACATTATTTATATCGGTAATTTACCACCGAACTTTAGAGACAAACAGAAAAAATATTAATATTTTGATTTCATTATTCAAGTTTAAGATTCGGACGACAGCAGCGGTTAAAAAACGAACTATGTATGCAACACATATTGTTTAAAGATGACCTATTCATGTGATATAATTTTGGCGTGACATTTTCATTTTGTTGAAGAGGGTAAAGCAGCATATTACGATGGCTTACATAAATGGAATATGAACATTATCGATGGAGATTTTGTTATATGGAATAATAAAAACTGTATCTCAAACTGCTTCTATATTTTTTTTATCTCTTCTTGGCGGTAAATATAGGTTATTAAGAGAATAAAAACACCAGAATTTGATTAATGGATGTCTATGTAGTGTCGATATTATTATTAGATTTATCTTAAGATTCATGGAGGGATCTGTCATGAGAATTGAAAGCACGGATGCAGCCAGTAAGCAGAATGTGAATATTATACCAGCTCTGACAAAGACGGAAACTGCCACAGGCGTGGCGAAGCCTGGTAAACAAACCACACAGGAACCTGCAAGAGGTGAAAATTACAGAGAAATTGAAAAACTTAGTGGAGAGTTCATAAAAAAAGCTATTGACAAGGTGAATTTTACTTTTGAGATTGAAAGCAGATCACTAAGGTTCCAAATTCACGAAAGATTAAATGAAATAATGGTTAAGGTCATAGATTCAGAAACTAAGGAAGTGATCAGGGAGATCCCGCCTGAAAAACTTCTGGATATGTTCGCAAGTATGCTTGAGCTGGCTGGTTTGCTCGTTGATGAAAGAAGATAACACAGTATGCCCGCTGCAGCGGACGGAAAGGAGCTATCATGAACGGTATACAGAGATTCACATCACAAATGAGAATGACCGGCTTTTCGGGTTTAGATACAGAAGCGATAGTATCCGATTTAATGAAAATAGAGAGGATACCTTTAGATACTTTAAAACAAAGAAGGATGCAAGTGGAGTGGAGGCAGGAGGCTTACCGTGGGATAACCAACCTGCTGATAGGTTTTAAGAGCAAGTTTTTTGATATAGTAAACCGCTCCTCATATATGTTGTCTTCAAATTCTGTTAAAGCAATGTCTGTAACCAGCAGCAATAGTTCATATGTTACAGCAGCTGCAACAAGCGAAGCCGTTTTGGGGGAACAAAGCATAAAAATCACCCAATTGGCCTCAGCAGATTCATTAAGTAATTCTACGGGGATAAGCAAGGGAATAACCGGAAACGTTGCTGCAGATGAAGGCGGCAGCCTTTCAGATAAACTACAAAAACTTGCCGGTAAGAAAATTTTTGTGGAGTTGGATGGAGTCAGCAAACAGATTACATTAGGCGGAGCAAATGCAGCAGAATTCAAGCAGCAGCTAGAAACATCATTGGATGAGGCTTTTGGCAGAGTTACCATAGACGGGACGGAGACATCAAAATTCGAAGTTTCAATATCTGACGAGACTGAAAATGGATTTAGCTTTTCCATTAACACAAAGGCTGATAGCGGGGCAACAAAGGTCAGCGTTTATGGCCCATCTGAAGCCACAGAAGAGTTGGCTGGTTTAAACGACTTAGGATTGACTGCAGGTCAATCTAACCGCATATCCTTGAATAGTCCGCTATTAAATCTGAAGGATTATTTCAGTGAATCATTGGTATTTGATGAAGATGGAAATGCTTCGTTCAGCATCAATGGCGAAACAATTGATATAAAATCCACTGATACATTAAAACAGGTATTTGACAAAATAAACAATAACGAAAAAGTAAATGCTAAGATCAGCTATGATGAACTTACTGATAAGATTACTCTTACCTCTGCGGTCACCGGGGCAGGTAATAATTTGGAAGTTGAAGATAAAACGGGAAACTTCTTTTCAGCATTGAACCTGGATCACAAAACAGAGGGCAAGGATGCGATTGTTTCTATCAACGGAGAGCACCTCGTAAGAAGTACTAACAGCTTTACAGTAAATGGTGTGACCTATAACCTTCATAAAGCCCATGGGGCTGACGACGAGGGGGATACCATTACTGTAGCCCATGATACGGAATCAGTGGTTAACAATATAAAGAACTTTATTGATGAGTATAACAAGTTGATCGGTACTATTAACGATAAGATCACAGAGCCCTATGACAGAAGCTTTCTTCCCCTGACAGATGAACAAAAAGAAGAGATGAAGGAAAAAGATATTGAAAAATGGGAGGAGAAGGCGAAAAAAGGATTGCTGAGAAATGACAGCCTCCTTAAACAGATCGTTCTTGATATGCGCAGGGCATTATATGAGAAGGTTGAAGGGACAGGGATCTCCCTGAAAGATATAGGAATCGAAAGCAAATCTTATTCAGACAATGGAAAGCTCTATCTGGATGAGGACAAGCTGAGGAAGATGCTGACCAGCAAGCCGGATGAGGTTGCAAGGCTTCTCAACGGTGTATCACCGGACAACCCGACATACAGCAGAACGGCAACCAAAGAGCAGAGAGCCGACAGATACAACAGATCGGGAGTTTTGCAGAGGCTGTCCGACATAATCGAAAACAACGTTTCGACCTTTAGAGATAGCGACGGAAGAAAAGGGACTTTGCTTGAAAAAGCCGGAATCGAAGGTGACCTTTCCAACACAAAAAACCTTATTAGTGAACAATTGGCTGACTTTGACGATAGAATAAAT
>JAAYNO010000048.1 GCA_012520855.1 Clostridiaceae bacterium
CGATTGCTTTCATTCCGGCGTTTTTAGCGGCCTCAATCCCTGCTTGGGCATCTTCAAATACCACACAGTCAGTTGGCTCAGCGCCAACTTCCTTTGCTCCCAACAAAAAAACCTCCGGATCAGGCTTAGCCTTTGAAACCTTTGTCCCGTCAATAATAGCATCAAAATAAGGAGTAAGTTTAAGATTGTTAAGAATCAGCATTGCGTTTTTACTGGCCGAGCCAAGTGCAGTTTTTACACCCAAAGCCCTGAAGCCTTTAAGACATTCAACAGTGCCTTTTAGGATTTCATTTTCATCCATTTTCGATATATATGAAACATACCATTCATTCTTTCTGGTGGCCATTTCGACCATTTCTTCCTCAGAAAAGCTTCCCGAAAGTCCGCCGACCTCCAGCAGGATCTCAAGGGAACGCATGCGAGATACGCCTTTAAGTCTTTCGTTATCCTTTTCTGTAAAAACAAAGCCAAGCTCCCGAGCCAGTCTCTGCCATGCCAGATAATGATATTTCGCTGTGTCTACAATAACACCGTCAAGGTCAAAGAGTGCGGCCTTAATGCTCATAAGAAGGTCCTCCGTAATCAAGGTTTACCGTTAAACATATAAAGAAATTATAAAAGATGCCAAGTATAAAGTCAAGCATTGTCACTGGAACGGTTCTGTCGGCATGTCAAAGTGAAAGACATGCCGTAGTCAGGCAGCCATAGCCCGGTGCTAAGGGTGGTCTGTATGTCTTATTTGTACAACCTGTCATAGTATTCATCAAGCATTCTTTTCATGCCAAAGGCATTTTTAGTCGAATTGATGGAGGCCGCCATCATATCGATCCATTTGTCTCTGTCTTGATAATACGTTGGTATAACTTCATTGGTCAGGCATTTCTTTAAAGCCTTAAAATCATGAGCATCACATTTTTCTTCATCTTCGAACTGTTTTCCGTCACCAAACTGCCATCCGTTGACACCATGCTGGCATGCTTCAGGCCACCAGCCATCGAGGATCGAGACATTGAGAACACCGTTCATGGCTGCTTTCATACCGGAAGTTCCCGATGCTTCTTTAGGGCGTCTGGGGTTATTAAGCCATATATCGGCACCGCGGGTCAAAACGCGGCCTGTTTCCATGTCATAATTTTCAAGGAATACGACACTGCTTGGATAAAGCTTTGTCATTTCCAAAATATCGGATACAATTTTTTTACCTCCGTCATCCAGCGGATGGGCTTTTCCTGAAAAGACGATTTGAAGCTTTCCGGATTTCAATAAGGGCTCTATGAATTTTCTGTCGGTAAATATGAGGTTAGATCTCTTGTAAGGCGCGGCACGACGGGCAAAGCCTATTAATAATACTTCGGGATCGAGCCTGACGCCTGTTTTCTTTTCAACAAATTCAATAAGCTCCTTTTTATTTTTCAGGTGCCTTTTCCATAGTTTATCCCGCACAGTGGTACTGCTGTCATAGTTTTCTGCAAGATCGATCATTCGGTTGTCAACCCATGTAGGTATATGGATCGCATTTGTTATGCCGATTATTTCACTTCTGCCTTTTACCCTCTTCCACATCTTGTTTGAGGTATCTTTATGAAGCTGTGCGACCGCATTAGACTTCCGTGATAATCTGAGAGCCCCCACAGTCATATTGAACGGAGAGCCGCCAATAGTCCTTAACTGCCTCTTATTCATATCCAGGTTTGCGCCCATATACATCAGGCGTTCTATAGGATGGGATTCGTTGCCTTGTATTATAGGTGTATGAGTAGTGAATACCACTTCTTTACGAGTATCCTCCATCGCTTTTTTAAAGCTTTCTCCATTTTCCATCTTTTCGCGGATAAGCTCAAACCCTGCAAAAAGAGCGTGGCCTTCATTAAAATGATATACATCAGGCATAAAGCCAAGAGCCCGTATAGCTCTTACGCCGCCTATACCTAAAACCATTTCCTGAGCAACTCTCTCTTCGCCAAACCAACCATATAGCTGGCCGGTTATCCATCTTGCATCGCCGTCATTTCCTTCAATATCGGTATCCAGAAGATATAAATTATTTACACCATGAGCTTCGTATTTCCATACTTTGATCTTTACATCCCTTCCGTTGATTTTCACGGTTACTATAACACCTGTATCCTTCAGGAAATCATAGCTTCGATTTTTATAGGCATCGAAAGGCATGTTTGTTTCTTTATCAATCAATTGTTCACCATAGCCCTGCTTCCATTTGATTCCTATTCCTATTAATGGATATTCGTTGTCACAAGCCTCTTTCATGTAGTCTCCGGCAAGTATTCCCAAACCTCCGGCATATATTTTTACATTAGATTCAATTGCATATTCCATGCAAAAGTAAGCGACATTTGGAAAATTATTCATAAAAGTTTTCCCTCCATAAAAGTGATTCGTAAGATCCTGGTCAGTCTTCGAATTTTAGCTTTTCCTTCTTGATATATAATATCAGTGGGAATTTTTATCCTTTATATACCTACAGACATAATTTTACCAAATTTTTTTGATCAGCGGTAAAAGAATAACAGTTGTTTAGGTATTTGATTCAGGGGAATGATTATAAATAAATGAATATCACAGCGGATGATGCTTAAAATTAACTTGCCCATTATATTGTTCCAACAAATCTGGTTGAGGTTGAACCTTTTTATTGATTATTAAAGGATAATAGCGGAGGTAACAGATGAGCAGGCTTTTATCGGATGGCTGGAAGATAATCCAGGAAGGATTTTCTACCGAAGAGAACAGATTTTTTGAAAGTATCATGTCTTCAGGAAACGGCAGAATGGGATTGAGGGGAAACCATGAGGAGGATTATACGGGAGATTCTCTTAAGGGCACTTATATTGCCGGTGTTTATTACCCTGACAAGACACGTGTCGGATGGTGGAAAGTCGGATATCCTGAATATTTTGCTAAGGTATTGAACGCTGTTGATTTTATAGGAATTAAGGTTAGTATTAACGGCGAGAATGTCGATTTGGCTGCGTGCAGCTTTACACATTACAGACGGGAACTTGACATGAGGGAGAGCACTCTTAAAAGAAGCTTTACCTTAATTGGAAAAGACGGTTCTGAATATGAAATAAAGACCGAGAGATTTTTAAGTTATGCGGATTGTGATCTGGCGGCAATAAAATACTCTGTGACCTGCCTGACCGATGATGCTGACTTGGTCTTTACACCATTTCTAAATGGCGATGTAAGGAATGAAGATGCCAATTATGACGAAAAGTTCTGGGAATATGTATCGGGTGAAGCGGGCAGATCCTTGTCTTTTTTAACTGTAAAAACACTTAAGACTAATTTTAATGTTTCAGCAGCTTTTTCCTGGGAACTGTCAGGGGCAGATGTTCTGGGAAATGAAGCGGTCAGCCATAATAGAGGAGAGTTTGTAGGAAACAGGATAATAACAAAAGTTGAAAAGAACACAACTGTGACACTTACAAAATATGTTTCGGTAATCAGTGACAGATATTATAATGCAGATAAAATCAGCCTTATTGCCAGACAAAAAGCCGTGGAAGCAAAAAAAATGGGCTACCGGAACCTTTTTGAGGCTCACAGGGTTAAATGGGACAATATCTGGAGAATGGGCGATATATCAATTAAAGGGGATGTAAAAGCCCAGCAGGGTATCAGATTCAATATATACCAGCTTAATTGCACCTATTCGGGGGAAGATCCCAGGCTTAATATAGGTCCTAAAGGTTTTACCGGTGAGAAATATGGCGGAAGTACTTACTGGGACACAGAGGCTTATTGTCTTTATTTCTACTTAGGCACAAGAGAACCCGAAATAGCCAGAAATCTTCTTGAATACCGTTATGATCATCTTGAAAAAGCAAAGGAAAATTCTTTAAAGCTGGGGACTCGGGGTGCCCTATATCCCATGGTGACCATGAACGGCGAGGAATGCCATAACGAATGGGAGATCACCTTTGAAGAGATCCATAGGAATTGCGCAATTACCAACGCGATAAAGGTTTATACCGAGTACACCGGGGATTTATCATATCTTTACCAAAAAGGTATTGATGTCCTGGTTGAAACATCAAGATACTGGGTTTCCAGGGTAACTTATAATCCCCAGAAAGATGTATATATGATATTGGGCGTAACAGGGCCTAACGAGTATGAAAACAATGTTAACAACAACTGGTATACAAACCGCATGGTCAAATGGAGTCTTCAGTATACGGTCGAGACTCTTAATGATATGAAGAGATCCAATAAAAATCTTTATCAGGAAGCAATTGATCGGCTTGGTTTGACTGAGTCCGAGGTTGACTGTTTTAAAAATATAAGCTTAAATATGTATCTTCCCGTGGATAGGGAAAAAGGCATATTCCTGCAGCAGGACGGCTATATGGATAAAGAGCAGACTCTGGTATCCGAACTTAAGCCTTCGGATTTGCCTTTGAACCAGAACTGGTCATGGGACAGGATTCTGAGATCCTGTTATATCAAGCAGGCTGACGTCCTCCAGGGCTTATGGTTCTTGAATGAAGAGTATTCTATAGATGTAAAGAAGAGAAATTTTGATTTTTATGAGCCTAGAACGGTGCATGAGTCCTCTTTGTCGCCGTGTATCCATTCTATTCTCGCAGCGGAGATCGGGCTTAAGGACAAGGCGCACGAGTTTTACTTAAGAACCTCAAGACTTGATTTGGACAATTATAATAACGATACCGATGATGGTCTTCATATTACATCAATGGCCGGCACATGGATGAGTATAATACATGGCTTTGGCGGCATGAGGATTAAGAATGGGGAGCTGTATCTGGCGCCATTCATCCCGGAATGCTGGGAAGAGTATTCGTTTCATTTAGTGTTCAGAGGACGGATATTGAAAATTACCGTAAATAAGCAGGGGACAGCAGTACTTCTTGAGAAGGGAGATCCCCTAGAAATATTTCTCTTTTCCGAGCGCGTGATGCTGAATGTATAATCCATGTCATACTGAGGGAAGCGCCAGTAGACCACAGAGACGGTTCGAAACTGCTGAAAAAGTCTGGGTTTTGTCATTCTGAATGGAGCGAAGCGGAATGAAGAATCTTAAAACCCGCATAATCAGCTAATAAGATTCTTCGCTACGCTCAGTATGACATCTAAGAAACTACTTTCTCAGCAGTTTCGGACGGTTCTTCTGGTTCATAGACCTACGGAAAACGAGACTAAAAGGCGGCATCACTGATACCGCCTTTTGTTTAACAGGGAACGACTCAGGCACTCCGCTTAAACTCCAGGATTGCCAACCTGACGAATTAACACGCTTTACTTGTTATTGGCGCGTGATCTTTGCAGGGAAGCGCACCGCGCTTCCGTTTGAACAAGGACGTCACATTAACTCATTCGAGTGCGCAATACATGCTCCTATTCAAGATCCTGTCAGATAGTGAGGTCGACATGCTGTATGGTTCCGACTTCTCCTGTTTCCTTGAGGAAAATTCCCGAGCTTCGGATTTGTCCAAGCTGTTCATTGGTTTGGGTTTTGAGGCCGAATTCAGAGCGGACATTACCCAG
>JAAYNO010000049.1 GCA_012520855.1 Clostridiaceae bacterium
CAGTTGAGCTTTTCCTTAATGGGAAAATCAGATTTTTACAGATTACAAAGCTTATTAAAATGGTGATGGAAGCACATATTGTGAATAGTAAGCCTGTACTTAACGATATAATAGATACTGACCGGGCATCCAGAGAGCTTGCACGGGCGATTTTTGACGGGGGTTTTTAAATGGGAATTATAGTAGCATTAATAGCATTGAGTGTTTTGATATTTATCCATGAACTTGGACATTTTATGGCAGCAAAGGCCGTTGGTATAAAAGTTCTTGAATTTGCACTTTTTATGGGACCTAAACTGTTTTCTTTCAGGAAGGGAGAGACAGTCTATTCCTTAAGGCTCATACCAATGGGTGGTTTTTGTAAAATGGAGGGCGAGGAGGAATCCTCCAATGATGCCAGAGCGTTTTCCAATCAGCCTATTTGGAGACGGTTTCTTGTTATAGCTGCAGGACCTGCTCTGAATATCCTGGCTGCATTTGTTTTTGCAAGTATAGTCCTGTCAGCTTCAGGCTTCCATACGAATAAAATTACAGGATTTGCAGAAAACTCACCTCTGCAGCTGGCCGGAGCTGAAATCGGCGATAGGTTTATCTCCTATGATGGCAGAAAGATCCATGATCCCGCCTCTGATTTGGGCATTTTTATGTACGGAGAGGATGGCTCTGCAAAGGATTTGGTATTTTTTGATGTGAGTCGAAATGAAAAGGTGAAAAAGACAGTCACTCCTGCCAGAACTGAAACACGTTTCAGGCTGGGCTTTTCAGCAAAGGTCATCGACGATGCCGGAACAAACATAATCGAGATAATTGAGCCTGATTCACCGCTTAACAAGGTGGGAATCAAGCGTGGAGACAAAATAATCAGGCTGGATGACACAGAGGTCCACAATACTGTTGATATACAAACTTACTTGAACAAGACACGTGAGGATAAAACAGCTCCCCTCAATGTAACCATAGAAAGAAACGGAGAGCTTTTGACTTTCGAGAATATCACACCTTTTCCCGATTCCCAGTACACGCTTGGCGTGAAACTTGAGTATAGAAAAGGGAATATTCTGGAAGTGGCCGGGGCAGCCTTCAGATATTGCCTGTCGACCATAAGGAATGTGCTGATAACGCTTAAATGGCTATTTACCGGGGTAGTCTCAATGAATGAGCTATCCGGTCCGGTTGGTATAATCGGAACAGTGGGAACCGTGGTGGAGACCCAAAAAACCATAGGGGATGTTTTTATCAATTTGCTTTATGTCAGCTCGTTTATAAGCATCAATCTAGGAATCATGAACCTGATTCCGTTCCCTGCTCTTGACGGCAGCATGCTTTTGATACTCCTAATAGAGAAAATAAGAGGGAAGCCTATTCAACAGGAAAAAATAGGTATGATCTCTTTTATCGGTTTTATTTTGCTGATCGGAGTCCTCATATTTACTTTGTTCAACGACATCCCAAGGTGGTTTTAGACAGAACAGAAGCGAGATGTGAGAAGTTGGAAGTGAGAGTTTCGGGTGTATGAGATGGATATGCGTAGAAAAACAAAAAAAATAAGGGTTGGAAGTATTTACATCGGCGGAGACGCACCGATAAGCATTCAATCCATGACAAATACAAAAACAAGTGACGTACAGTCAACGGTTAAACAAATCCAGGCACTGGCAGACGCAGGCTGCGATATCGTCAGGGTTGCTGTGCCTGATATTGAAGCTGCCGAAGCTATAACCGAGATAAAAAAGCAAATAACTCTCCCTCTGGTAGCCGATATCCACTTTGATCACAGGCTGGCTTTAAAGGCTATTGAGAACGGGGCCGACAAAATACGCATCAACCCGGGGAATATCGGCTCTGTCGAGCGTGTTAAAGAAGTTGTGCAACTGGCTAAAGAAAAAGATATTCCTATCAGGATCGGAGTCAACAGCGGTTCATTGGAAAAAGAGCTGCTTGAAAAATACGGGCATGTATGTGCTGAAGCCCTTGTTGAAAGTGCTTTAGGCCATGTAAAGATTTTAGAGGACCTGGGCTTTTACAATACGGTCATATCCATTAAATCATCTGATGTTCCAATGTCAATCAAAGCTCATAGAATAATATCCGAAAAAACAGAATATCCGCTTCACATAGGTGTGACCGAAGCAGGGACTCCATTTGCCGGAGCCATTAAATCAGCGGTTGGAATAGGCGCTATGCTGCTTTCAGGAATAGGTGATACAATAAGAGTTTCTCTGACCGGTGATCCTGTACTGGAGATAAAAGCGGCTAAAGAGATCTTGAAGGCCTGCGGTTTGTATAAAAAGGGCGTTGTCCTGATTTCCTGTCCTACCTGCGGTCGAACCCAGATAAACCTTATAGATATTGCTGAAAAGGTTGAGAGGGCTCTTGAAGATTTAGACAAGCCTATTAAGGTTGCAATTATGGGGTGTGTTGTCAATGGTCCCGGTGAAGCAAGGGAAGCCGATATCGGAATTGCCGGGGGATCGGGCTCGGCTGTGATATTCAAAAAAGGACAGATCCTTCGAAAGGTTTCGGAAAGCGAAGTTGTGGAAGCCCTTTTGGATGAGATCAAAAAGCTGTGATACCATTGCTTCTCATAAAATAGTCCAGTTGAATGATCCAGCCATACAGGCGGGATCTTGCAGTATATCTTTTATTAAAATCCTGATGCTGTTTCATCATACTCTCAAGAGTTTTTAAATTTAACAGGTATTTGACCGGTGAACAGGGATCAAGAACGGTTTCAATCAGCATGTTCTTTATCTTCGTTTCATATTCGGGATCCAAACAATGAGGAAATGGGTTCTTCTTTCTCTCCAGAATGTCGGAGGGAAGGAAACCTCGCATCGCTTCCCTTAATAACCCCCTGTCCATATTATTGAATCGTTTTAATTCTTGTGGGATGTTCCAGAAATATTCAGTCAATCTGGTATCGCAGAAAGGAATCCTGACCTCAAGCCCACATGCCATACTCATCCTGTCGAGTCTTTCCAGCATGCAGGGAAGGTTCCAGTACAGACTGAACCATTGCGCCTCATTCTCTTTATTCAAGCTGCTGTCGCAGACAGCAAACTTAGGGTAGTCAGCTAAAGCCTCTTCATAGCATTTTTCGATAAATTCATAAGGCTTTATGGTATCTATGACATCATTTTTAAATATTGATATTTTTTCAGCAAGATTAGAAGTCCAGGGCAAACGCTTTCTGCCTGATGTAAAGTACTCGTTGGTACGGATGCCTGTACCGAACACTTCATCAGAGCAATCTCCTGAAAGCACTATGCTGAAATCCTTCTGTATCTCTCTGAAAAGTAAAAGCAAAGAGGTATCGTAATCGGGCATACCCGGTATACCTCTGGCTTCGGCTGCCTCAATGAGAGAACCGGTCAAATCTGCAGGGGATAATACTATATAATGGTGACGGGTTCCGGCTCTTCTGCAAACCCAGCGTATCCAGGGCATGTCACTTTCACCAGCATATATTCTTTGTTTCGCACTAAAGCTGCTTTTTTCAAAATCGACCGACCAAGTGTTATATATTTTATTGTTCAAAAGCATGGGGTAATCAGCTACTATGGCAGTGATCAAACTTGAATAAAGCCCTCCTGATAAAAGACCGCAGAGGGGAACGTCAGATTGCATTTGTCTCTTGACTGAATCAATCACGAGTTCACGAACAGTTTCAAGAGTTTTGACGATATCGTCCTCATGCGTCTGTTTTTCCATCTTCCAATATCTTACCGTATTTAAACCTTCCCGTGAAAAACGCAGATAGTGACCCGGTCTTACCTGATGTATTCCCTTGAGCAAACCTGAGCCAGGGGTGTTTCGTGGACTTAAGCATATAAGCTCTGACAAGCCTTCAATATCCAGAGTTGTTTCAAAAAGAGGATGGCAGGTTATACCTTTGATATCCGAAGCAAAGATCAGTGTTCTGCCGCTAATAGCATAATAAAGCGGTTTTATACCTAACTGATCCCTTGCCAGGATCAAAATATCATCCTCCTGTATCCAAAGAGCAAAGGCAAAACTTCCATTGAGCTTCCTGATAAAATCTTCCTTCCACTTTACATAAGCATGGATCAAAAGCTCAGGGCACGTAAGAGTTCCAGTGCATGACTTTTCGGAATTTAGATCCTGGTACAGTTCGCTTTGGTTAAATATGGTCCCATCCATAATAAGTACATAAGTTTTGCCTTCCACAACCTGTTCACTGATAAAATTACTGTCATGGATAGGATTTATAGCATTGACACGTCTTAAAAAAGCTGCACGTGGAGAAATAAAATGTCCGGCGCCGCTGGAACCTCTTGTACGGATGGCATCGGACATGGCGCATATATTTACGCATTTCTGCAAAATATCCTCATCTGGACTGACCATTCCAGCTATTCCAGCCATAAAACAACTCCATGAAAAGTATTCACTCATATACTATTCAAAGGCATAAGCGGTTGTTACGGGAAATCTGAACGGCTGTAATGCGCTGCTTGAGCGATTTAGCATAAAAAAGTAAGGCTTTTTTCGGGCTATAACGTTATTTGACAGAAAATTATTGGTTCAACTCCTATAATTAAACTCATCACGAAGGCAAAAGCCGGAAGTCTCTTACCTCATACTTCTAACCTCTAGCATCTAACTTCTGGCATCTATTAATTATCATAAAGAAAGGGATATCCCCATAAGATTTAATTGGAACGTATAAGAACACGAAGGGAGATGCGAGGTGGTTGTATACGCGGATATATTATTCTTTGAAAACTTATTGGCTAACTGCCTGATACTAAAACTGACAAGTGCCATATCAGGGTTTGCCCTTAAAACAATAAGGATGATTCTTTCATCCGCAATTGGTGCCATATATGCTGTTTTTGCAGTAATAATGCCAAGTACAGCCCTCTTATCGGCATTGGGAACAAGGGTGATCGTTTCAGTGATAATGGTCCTTGTTGCCTTCCGAATCAGAAACATCTCCGAGTTTTTACGCAGATGGGGTATGATGCTTGTTTCAGCTTTTTTATTGGCAGGAAGTACATATGCATTGTCCAGCATTCTGGAGGGCGGGTCTGTATCCTACGGAGGTCTGATGTATATAAGCCCACAGGGGATCCTTAAGGCATTTTTGCTTTCAGCAGGACTTTGCATTGTTCTTGTAAGACCGATAGGCAGAATACTTTCAGGGAAAGCATTTAAAGAGGGATCTATAATACCTGTATACATAACGATTGGAGACAAATCTGTGCGTCTCTATGCTCTAGTGGATACAGGAAACTCGTTGATAGATCCTATAACAGGTTATCCGGTCATGGTAGTTGAAGCTGATTCAATAAAAGCGATTTTGCCCCCGGAGATTTATTCCTCGGTTTTATCAAATAATATAGGTTTCTATACGGGAAACGGGGATGAAAATACTAAAAGCCCTTGGTTAAAACGTGTTCACCTGATTCCGTTCAAATCGATCGGCAAAGAAAACGGAATGCTGACAGGTTTTCGCCCTGATACCATCAGGGTTGGGAAAGAAGGTTCATTAAAGGAAGTTAATGATGTGATTATCGGGATATGCGGCATCAAGTTATCAAATAATGCCAGATATTCAGCATTAGTCGGACCGGCAACGCTGTCTAAAATATAAGTGACTTATAGCATCATGACGTCAATGTAAGCGCTCATTGATATGCAGCCGCAAAGAAGGGAGAAATGTATTATGTTTGAGAGAATGTTCGGATTTATAATAACTTTAGTAAAAAATCAAAACCAGGGGATAAATGAAATATTCTATATAGGAGGCAATGAAGTTTTACCGCCCCCGCTTCAGGCAAATGAGGAAGCTATGCTGCTTGAAAATCTGGAAAGCGGCGATTCATCGGTAAAGAGGATACTTATTGAAAGAAACTTGAGGCTGGTAGTCTACATAGCCCGAAAATTTGAAAACACTGGTGTTGATATTGAGGATCTGACCTCAATAGGTACGATTGGTTTGATCAAAGCTATTAATACATATAACCCCGGTAGAAATATAAAGCTTGCAACTTATGCGTCACGATGTATTGAAAATGAGATTTTGATGTACCTTAGGAAAAATAGTCGTGCAAAAAGTGAAGTATCATTTGAAGAACCCCTCAATGTTGATTGGGATGGCAATGAATTACTTTTATCAGACATTTTGGGGACCGACAGTGATATTATTCAAAGAAATCTTGAAGAAGAAACTGATAAGAAACTTCTGGTAAGTGCCATGAACAAATTAAGCGGCAGGGAGAAAAAAATTATGGAGCTGAGATTCGGTCTCAACAATCATTTGGAAAAGACCCAAAAAGAAGTCGCTGATATGCTTGGAATATCCCAATCATATATTTCACGACTGGAAAAAAGGATTCTTGGACGGTTGAAACGGGAGATTTGTAGAATGCTCTAATCCGCTTGTCAAGGCCTTTTTAAAATATTTTTATAAATAAAATCAGAATAAAACACACCTTCAAAGATAAGACTGTTAACTATAGAAGATTAGTCGACAGTTGAAGGAAGGTGTGTTGATTTTTATGAACAAGGTTGAAATTTGCGGTGTCAATACATCGAAGCTACCCCTGCTATCAAGCAGCAAAATGGATGAGCTTTTTAAAAAGATCCAGAAAGGTGACAAAAAGGCTCGGGAAGAATTCATTCACGGTAATTTAAGATTAGTTCTTAGTGTTATTCAAAGGTTTGGGAACAGAGGAGAGAATGCGGATGATCTTTTTCAAGTAGGTTGTATTGGTCTTATTAAAGCCATAGATAATTTTGATGTAACACAGAATGTTAAATTTTCCACTTATGCAGTACCTATGATAATAGGTGAGATAAGAAGATATTTGCGGGACAATAACCCAATCAGAGTGAGCAGATCCTTAAAAGATACTGCTTATAAGGCTTTACAGGCAAGAGAAAAGATAATTGGGAAAGAATCCAGAGAACCGAATATCACAGACATCGCCAAGGAACTGGGCATTTCAAAGGAAAATGTTGTTATGGCTCTGGATGCTATCCAGGAGCCGATATCATTATTCGAATCGGTATACCATGACGGAGGCGATGCAATTTATGTCATGGATCAGGTTAAGGATGACAGGAATACCGATGAAAAATGGCTTGAAAGCATATCTATTAACGAGGCTATGAGCAAACTTAGCGACAGAGAGAAAAAAATCGTGGACTTGCGGTTTTTTCAGGGACGCACCCAGATGGAGGTCGCAGAAGAGATAGGAATATCACAGGCACAGGTATCAAGATTGGAGAAGTCTGCGCTGAAGCATATGCAAAAATATGTCTAGAAAGAACCGTCCCCTATACTCATATACTCATCCTATACTCACGCATAAATCTAATTATTTATAACAGAAAATGTGATAAAATGACGATAGATATATTAAGAATAATTAGCGCAGTGCTATAAACTAAGGAGAAAAGTTATGAAATGTCCTTATTGTTCTTATGGTGAAGACAAGGTCATTGACTCAAGACCTACCGATGAAGGTGCAACAATTCGCAGAAGAAGAGAATGCTTAAGCTGCCATAAACGCTATACCACCTATGAAAAAGTGGAAAACCTCCCCATTATGGTAATCAAGAAAGATGGGTCACGTCAGCCCTATGACAGGGAGAAAGTAAGAAAAGGAATACTCCGTGCTTGTGAAAAACGCACTATTTCGATTAATCAAATTGAAAACATACTGGATGTTATCGAAGGCCAAATCAGTAATTCGCTGGAAAGAGAAGTTACCAGCGAATTTATCGGCGAACTGGTGATGGAAAAGTTAAGAGATCTCGATGAGGTAGCTTATGTAAGATTTGCATCTGTCTATAGGCAATTCAAGGACATTAACACCTTTATGAACGAATTGAACAAGCTTTTACTTGACAAGTAAAATCGGAGGTTTACTCTTGGTCAACATTGGTATAAAAAAGATAAATGAAATAGTAAAGAAAACGCTTAGTGTCATTGAAAAGAGTAAAGGCGCAATCTTTGACATATCTGAAAGTGCGAGAAAAGAAGTCAATAATCTTAAGGACGAATTGCAGCAATTGAAAAATGATGCTAGCGCAATAATCGCAGAGTGTAAGAAGCTGGAGCTTAAAGTAGCGAAAAGCCGTAAGAAGCTTGCTGAAATAAATCGTAACTTCGATAAATTCACAGAAGAGGACATGAAAAACGCTTACCAGGAAACCAATGATTTGATGGTAAAACTGGCTGTATGCAGAGAACGCGAAAGACAGACAATATTACGTCGAAATGATGTGGAGAGACGACTGAAAAACGCACTCGAAACAGTCAGTAAAGCAGAGCAGTTGGTTGCTCAGGTGGGTACGGTTTTCAACTACCTTTCCGGTGATTTACAGCGTCTGGATGAGCACTTTGAGAATACGGAGAATAAAAGACAGATTGCAATTCGAATAATCAAGGCCCAGGAAAATGAACGCAGAAGAATAGCGAGGGAAATACATGACGGACCTGCACAGGCTATGAGCAATGTAGTTTTAAAGGCTGAGATATGTGAAAAGATGGCTGAGGTTGATATGCTGAAGGCCATATATGAGCTTAGAAGTCTTAAAGATATTGTGCGCAACTGCTTAAAAGATGTGAGAAGAGTAATTTACGACTTAAGACCTATGTCTATTGATGATCTTGGTTTAAGGCCCACATTGCAAAAGTACATAGAAAATTACAGCATTGAGCATTCCATTAAGATTGATTTCAGGGTAAAAGGCGACGATAATCGCATCAAGGACAGCAACATAGCATTAGCAATTTTCCGGGTGGTCCAGGAGAGTCTGAATAATATCCATAAACACGCTAATGCAACCCATGTCAGCATTCAGATCGAATGTACTGAAAAATCGATACTGCTAAGAGTGAAAGACGATGGAAAGGGCTTTGATGTAAGCACATTACACGGTTTTGACAGTAAAAAGGACAGCGGCTTCGGGGTCTTAGGCATGAAAGAGCGCATTGAGCTGCTTGAGGGCGATTTTTTAATAGATTCAACAATAAATTATGGTACAACGGTTAGGGTAAGATTGCCCTATGAGATTCAAGGGGGTATTTAATGTCTGAACAAATAAAGGTTATGATAGCGGAAGATCATTCTATGATTAGAGCAGGGCTGAAACAGCTTCTTGAGTTAGAGCCCGATATAAAGGTAATCGCAGGATGCTCCGACGGCAGAATGGCAGTGGAAAAATATAAGGAAGTTAATCCTGATGTGATCCTTATGGATATCAATATGCCTGTTCAAAACGGCCTTGAAGCGCTTGAGGAAATAAGATCTTTCGACCCGGGTGCCAGAGCGGTTATGCTGACGATACATCAGGACAGGGACTATCTGTTAAAGGCACTGGAGATTGGTGCACTGGGATATATTCTAAAGGATGCCGATGCAAGTGCGCTTATAGAGGCCGTAAGAAGTGTTTATGAAGGACAGACTTATATTCAGCCCATAATGGCAAGGGAACTGGTGAATGAATATAAAAGGATCAAGAGCGGTGCCGATGATCCCAGAAATCAGTTGACCGAAAGAGAGACAGAAGTATTGAAGCTCTTATCAAAAGGAATGCTCAACAAGGAAATCGCAAATGAACTTTATATAAGTGAAAAGACTGTTAAGAACCATATATCAAGCATATTCCGAAAGCTAAATGTGCAGGATCGGACTCAGGCTGCGGTCTACGCAATAAAGAACAGAATCGTTGACTAGTGCTAATGTCCTATAAGACTCGTATCATAAGCCCCTCTAAAAATGTGATTAATGGCTGATATTATTCACCGTATCCCCCCTGTATAATGAAACCATAGGATAGCTGCCGTAATGGCAAGCGAAAATTTATACAGGGGGTTTAATTATGTTAAGTTTATTAAAGCTGTTTACACTAATGAAGAACAATAGAAAAGGTCAGGGCATGGTTGAGTACGGACTTATTATCGGACTAATCGCAGTTGTTGTTATTGCTGCCTTAACATTACTGGGACCAACAATCAGGGATTTGTTCAATGATGTCAACACAGAACTGAATAATATTCCTTAAGCATCGATTAAAGAACAAGACAGTTACTAAATGTTAATCTGCCCCTGTAATTAAGCAGGGGCAAATTTTTTGAAGGGCAGGGGGTTGAGCACATGGGAACGGTGATAAAATGTAAAAAGCCTCGTAGCAAAGGTCAGTCACTTGTTGAAACGGCAATTATCTTACCTGTTATACTCCTGCTTGTTCTTGGCATTATTGATTTCGGATTAATATTCAATAATTATATACTGATAACCAACGCTTCAAGAGAAGGAGCAAGGCTGGCCGCACTGGGCGGGTCTGACAGTGAGATCATTCAGACTGTTCAGGATATGTCCGGCACACTGGATCTAACCAAAATGTCAATAGACATATCACCGTCATCCAGCATGAGAAAACGTGGCTCGCAGGTCAAGGTGAAAATAACTTATAATGCCAAACTGATAACACCGCTGATAGATAAATTCTTCACAGATGGCATAGCGAAATTGCAGGCTGAATCGATAATGAGAATTGAATAGTATTTCGTTACTGTCTGAACCAAAGCGGGCAGGGAGGGTTTTATGGAGAAAAAAATAAACAAAAAGGCACTGATTGTATCAATGATTTTTGCCCTCATTTCTTGCGGGCTTGTTTTTAGTTATATAAAGACCCTTAATAAACCGGTTGCGAAGGAAGAGCCAAAAATAAAGCTTTTGGTTGCCTCCAGAGATATTATGGTTGGAGAACAAATCAAAGCGAGCGACATAAAAACGATGGAAGTTCCGCAGGGGGCTGTACCGGAAGGTATCATCAATGACAGGAAAAGTATCGAATCTTATTATGCCCGGGAACAGATAATAATGGGCGAACCGTTTCGTACCGAAAGACTGACCGAATGGGAAAACTTAACTCTTTCATTTAGTATTCCTGAGGGAAAACGTGCTATCTCTGTTTATGTAGACGAAAATGCCATATTTTCAAATCAGTTGAGAGTTGGAGACAGGGTCGATATTATTGGGAATTACACTATCGAGACCGAAGACGGTAAAACTATAGAATTCAGCAGAATTATCGTACAAAATGTTAATATTCTGGCCATTGGATCAAGCCGTGTTCAAAAAAATGCATCTGACGCAGAATGTGAATCTGCCGATGACGCTCAGCTGCCCGGTACGGTTACCTTGCTGGTATCCCCCGGTGATGCTGAGAAAATAGCATATACATCAACATTTGCGGACTTTTCTTTTGCCCTTAGAGGAAATGAGGATGAAAATACCGTCAATGCTCCCGGTATTATCTTGAATGATTTAATACAAGGAAGCAGGCTTGATGATTATATAGTACTTCCGAAGGAGGGAGAGCAATGATTGGGAACGGTAAAATAAAAGTAGTAATAATTGACGACAGTATTGATACTGTTAAGCATATAAAAACCTTACTGGAGTTCAATGAAAAGACGATCCAGGTCGTGGGTGCAGCATATGGTGGAAAAGACGGGGTAAAACTATGTCAGAAGCTAAAGCCGGATATAGTGCTGATGGATGTCAATATGCCGGACATGGACGGATTAACTGCTACAAACCATATAACCAGCACTTTGCCCGACATCGGGGTTATTATAATGTCGGTACAGTCCGAAAATGAATACTTAAAGAAGGCCATGTTTGCAGGAGCAAGAGAGTATTTGATCAAGCCATTTTCTTCAGATGAGCTGGTATCTGCGATCACTAAAACCTATGAAGTACAGAATAAAAGGAAGCACAATATAAGGCTTGTGGATCAGGTTATTCAAACAAAAGTGATCACGGTATTCAGTACCAAAGGCGGAGTGGGAAAAACTACAATATCCACAAATCTGGCTGTTGCGCTTGCGCGGAATACCAAAAAACGGGTGTGCCTTCTTGACTTGGATCTCCAATTCGGCGATGTGGCCGTTATGATGAACCTGCTGGTGAAGAATACTATTTATGATTTAGTTAAAGATATAAACAATTTAGATTCGGATCTGGTAAACGATTATCTTACTATTCATTTCAGCGGTGTAAATGTACTGCCGGCTCCAATAAAACCAGAATATGCCGAGTTTATTGACAGCAAGCATGTAGAGCGGATATTAAATCTTCTCAACGGAAATTTCCACTACGTTATCATTGATGTGCCGGCCGCATTCCAGGATATCGTATTTGCAGCTTTGGATAATTCTGAAAAGATACTTGTTGTATCAACACTTGATCTACCTGCCATAAAGAATGTAAAGGTAGGTCTTAATATTATGGAAAATCTGAAGTACAAAGAAAAGATCAATATTGTAGTGAATAAAGCTAATGAGCAATACGGTGTAAATCACTCCGAGTTTGAAGAAACTGTAGGTTATCCGATCTGGGAGAGTATTCCGGAGGACAGCAATACCGTTGTAACGAGTGCAAATAAGGGTATACCATTTGTTATGTCGAGAGTTGATACAAAGGTAGCCAGGTCAGTTTTCCGTATCGCGAATAAATTGTATAACAACGATGATTCTCCGGTTGTTGAAAAGCGGGCTCTCTGGAAAGTGTTTCAGTTTTAGTGTTTTTCATGCCATTCTTAGGGAGGCGGAGATAAGCCGCCTGCGACCGAAGAATCTTAAGAAGATCCTTCGCCAAGAGAACATACAAATTATGTTCTTTGCTCAGGATGACAGAAGGGCTTCGCTCATAATAGCATTAAAGGGTTTATAATAACGATTATTCATATAAAACAGATCAAAACGGCAGAAAGGAGGTCAATATGGGACTTCTTGCGAGATTGGCAATGGATAAGGAAGAGGAAAATAAAAAAGGAATGGCGGCTATTGTTTCGGGGCAAAAAGAAGATCATAATACCGATCCTTATAAAGAATTAAAAATAAGAATATTCGACAAGGTTGTTGAAGAAGTAAAAATAACACAGGATGATAACGGCGACATGACTGCGGTCGAAGATGAGATCCGCAGTATTGTCAACGATGTAATAGAAAGCGAAGCACAATATCTGACCAGAAATGAAAGAAACATGATTTCAAGAGATGTAATCAATGAAACTATTGGTTACGGTCCTATTACCCCTCTTTTAAACGATCCGCAAATAAATGAGGTAATGGTTAATTCACCAAACCAGGTTTATGTTGAACGTAATGGAAGGCTTGAGCTCAGTGGTGTAACATTCAGGGACAATGCTCATATTTTACATATAATTGAGAGAATAGTCGCCCCTTTGGGCAGACGAATCGACGAAAGCTCTCCAATGGTAGACGCAAGGCTTCCCAATGGCTCCCGTGTCAATATTATAATCCCTCCCTTAGCTTTGAA
>JAAYNO010000005.1 GCA_012520855.1 Clostridiaceae bacterium
GCTGAAAAGCCTTTTACAGTCAATGATTTAATAAGGTTCGGAACATTGACCTCAGAGGTGGCTCAATTCCTCAGAGCATGTGTGGAAGCCCGTCTTAACATTGTAGTATCGGGCGGTACAGGAAGCGGTAAAACTACAACATTGAATGTGATTTCGTCATTCATACCTTCGGATGAGCGGATCGTTACCATAGAAGATGCGGCAGAGCTTCAGCTTCATCAGGCTCACGTGGTCAGACTGGAAACGCGTCCTCCCAATATAGAAGGTAAAGGGACTATAACCATACGTGATCTGGTAAGGAATTCCCTCCGCATGAGACCTGACAGGATCGTTGTAGGTGAGGTCAGATCTGGGGAAGCGCTTGATATGCTTCAGGCTATGAATACCGGTCATGACGGGTCTTTGACTACCGGTCACGCTAACTCTCCCAGAGATATGCTTTCCCGTCTGGAAACCATGGTGTTGATGGCAGGGATGGATTTGCCCGTAAGAGCAATACGTGAACAAATATCTTCTGCGATCGACCTGATCGTCCAGCAATCCCGCCTGAAGGACGGTAGCAGAAAGATAACACACATAACCGAGGTATCGGGTATGGAGGGTGACGTGATTACCCTTCAGGACATTTTTCTATACCGTGAAGAGGATTTTGAAAGCACAGGCCGAAGAACAGGAAAACTGTTGCCTACAGGATTGATGCCTACCTTCATGGAAAAGCTTACAAAAACAAGTATTGCGATTTCGACCGACTTATTCTCGGCTTGAAAGGGGGGATAGCATGGGATTACCGCTGCTTCTTATATTATCGATCTTCGGAATATCTCTGTGGGTGTTCCTGTATCAGATCGCAGGATTGTTTCAAAAAGATAAATACATAAATCGTATTGGGTTATTCACCGGACAGGTGGAGATAAAAAAAGATGATAAACCCAAAAAACAAGAAAATTACCGTCAGGGATTGGGGATGCTGGCTAAGGGGATAGAAAAAGCAGGTATTCTCAGCAACTACAAGAACAATATAAGAAAAAAGCTGATTAAGGCCAATATTTTGATGAAGCCGGAAGAATTTCTTTCAATAAGCCTTATACTTTTATGTATTTCAGCATTATTGGGGGCTTTGCTGTTCGGTAATATACTTATTACTGCCGCTGTTGCAATTCTCGGCTGGTATATCCCTCTTTTTATACTCAACAGAAAAATCGGCAAAAGGCTGAAGACTTTGAATAACCAATTAGGCGATACTATTGCGGTCCTGTCTAATGCCATGAAAGCCGGCCATAGTTTTTTTCAGGCTGTGGACTCGGTAGCCCGTGAACTTAAAGGTCCAATGGCCGACGAATTCTTAAAGCTCCAGAAAGAGATCAGCCTGGGGGTAAATACTGAAGCTGCCCTGGAAAACATGGTCAACAGAGTTGGCAGTGATGATCTGGAGCTTATGGTCACGGCTGTATTGATACAAAGACAAATCGGCGGGAATTTAGCTGAAATACTGGATAATATTTCTGAAACAATCCGCCAGAGAATCAGGGCAAAAGGGGAGATCAGAACTTTAACAGCTCAGGGACGAATGTCAGGCTGGATTATTTCACTGCTGCCGTTCTTTCTTGCTATGGCGGTCCTTGTAATAAGCCCGGAACAAATGTACACTTTAGTATCAAATCCCATAGGCATAATGATGATCGTATTGGCTCTTGTAATGGAGGGCATGGGTATTATATTCGTCCGAAGGATAATAAATATAGAGGTTTAGGAGGGGTATGATGGAAATTTTATTGTTATTGCTTATGTTTTTATCATTTTCATATCTGACCTATAACTTGCTTAATGTAAAGGAACGCAGAAAGGGAAATATTTCCCTGCGTCTGGAATATATTAAAAACCAGGATGAACCAAACAGTCCTGTTGACGAATTAAGCCTCTCCTTTAAAGAACGCGTATTGAAGCCTTTACTTGAAAACATAGGTAAGGGCATGCTTAAACTTGCTCCCCGTGAAATGATTTCGAACATGGAGGAAAAGATATCAATGGCAGGTAAGCCAAATAATTGGGGTGTAAAAAACTGGCTTGGTTTTCAGGCATTCTTGATTTTTGGTCTTCCGCTTATAATCCTGATGTTTTATCTGCAGTTTCGTATGGATATAAAACAATTTATTCTGCTTACCGTTTCCACAGCATCGATCGGTTTGCTTTTCCCTAATATGCTGCTCAACAGCAAGATACGCAAGCGTCAGACAGAGGTGTCCAAAAGCCTTCCTGATATTATGGATTTACTGACCGTAAGCGTTGAAGCTGGTCTGACTTTTGATTCTGCGCTATCAAAGGTAGTGGAAAAAATGCCTGGCACTCTGGCTCGTGAGTTCGAAGTAGTTCTCCAGGAGATAAAAGTTGGCAAATCGAAAAAGGAAGCTCTTTATCAAATGGCTGATCGAATAGGAGTCCAGGATTTGAGAAACTTTGTAAGCTCGGTGGTTCAAGCCGATCAATTAGGTGTCAGCCTGGGAAAAGTATTGAGAATACAATCTGAGCAAATAAGGCAGAACAGAAAGCAACGCATATCGGAAAAGGCCATGAAGGCTCCTGTAAAGATGCTTATCCCTATGGTGATATTTATTTTCCCCGCAATTTTTATTGTACTTTTAGGACCTGTTGTCATAAATCTGATAGATATGTTTACAAAATAAATCTCCGGTTGTTTTTCTTCGACAGGATATGTTAAAATAATACTAATTAATCGAATATTTTGTTACATTTTTTTAAGCTATATGCTAAAGTACAAAAGGATAAAACCGGAGGATGAGGGATGGGTCTTGTTGAAGCTAGGAAATCCTTTTTAACCGTGAAAGGTCAATTCTTTCAATTATTTGCTACTCTTCTTATCAGCATCATTATTCTTTTATTAACATTTATGACCGACGATCTTCCTGTTATTACAGATATGATTCCAATCAATAGGGTTTGCAACAGGGCTTTAGAGGTTTTTTTGCTTATCGTTTCATTTTCTATCTTTTTTGTTTCCTGTTTTACTTATTCACAGACTAAAAATAATCATTCCCTTATTGCAGGGTTTACTTTTTTAGCCGGGGGCATTTTTTACTGGATCATGATCGTAAAGCTTCCTGCAGGTCTTGCCATTGCCGAAAGTGCCGATTGTCCAAAAAACTCTTTTCTTATATGGACTCTTATACGGTTAATTAACGGGATATGTTTTAGTATATTACTTTCTATCAGGTCAGATAATGATAATAAAGTTTTTATAAAGAGAAGATATCTTTTTCTTGGAACAGCCATTATTGTTGTTTCCGGTTATCTGTTTATAAGAATGCCTTCTGTCAAGCCTGAATTATTGATGGATAAAGACGGGCTTACAACAATAAGCGTAATCTTGACATCATTTATTGCGGTGCTTTATATTTATACTTTCATACGTGCGATGAAGGTGTTCAGAAAAACCGGCGATGTTGTTTATAAAGCGCTCTCGAACGCGTTCATGCTTATGTTCTTCAGTGAAGCAGCATTGCTTACCATAAAGCAGATAAATGATCTGAAAAGCGTGATGAGTCAATTATTCCTGACAGTTTCATATGCTTTTATGTTTTATGCTTTCTATATCCAAAATATCCGGCGACCTTATCTTTTGCTGACAAAAGCAAAGGAGGAGCTCGACGGATATCTGACAGAGCTTGATAATTTGGTTGACCAGCGTACTAATGAATTAAGATGCATGAACGAGAAATTGATGGCAGACCAGGAGATAGCAAGAGAAATGCAACTATCCATGCTTCCTTCTGATATGCCGGTAAACGAAAACGTCACATTTTCATCAGGCTACATACCTGCCGAAAACCTAAGCGGAGATTTTTATAATGTCTTCAGGATCGACGATTACCAATATGGCGTTTGTGTCGGGGATGTGTCCGGCCATGGTGTTTCGGCCGCAATGCTGTCTATTTTTACATTCCAAAAAATGCAGTCACTTATGGAAGAAACCGGGGTAGACGGTATGACCATACCATCTATGGTTCTTAAACACATTTATGAATCATTCAACGCTGCTAATTTTAACGACGATATGTATATAGTAATGCTTTACGGAGTTTTTAACACACAGTCCGGAATATTCTCTTACGCTTCGGGAGGTCTTAACACAATTCCGTTAAGAATACGCCCTGACGGCTCTATTCAAGAGCTTGACAATGACGGCTTTGCCATTTGCAAGTTAGGATCACTGCTTAAGCCGAAATTTGTTAATCACCAGGTTTTGTTGTTCCCGGGCGATAAGCTGATATTATATACCGATGGCTTGATTGATGCGCGTAATTCTGAGGGTGAGAAGTATTCGATCACCCGCTTGAAAAAAATAATCCAAAAATACAATAAATGGGGAGCAGAGCGGATCACACAGGCCTTAACTTACGATATCAAGAAATTTGCGGGAGAAAAACCTGCTGACGATGTAACTTTCCTTGTTCTTGATGTGCTTCCTCCGTTTTAGGACAAGATGAGGAGCATGATTCCATTCAAATATTTCCATTATTCATTTAGACTTTACAACCTGTATATGCTAAAATTAATGAGTAGTACAAATGTCTTAATATAATTATGGAGGTATACCATGCGTATTAAGAATTCAAAAACAAAGCTTGGTTTATGGCTTTCTACCTTTATCTCTATCATAGGTCTGTTATTAATAGTACTAATAGCATACATATTTGAAAATACTATAAACCCAAATTTCAACAAAAGCTTATTAACTGTCATATCTGTGATTATCGCAATCATTCCGCCAATACTCTGGCTCACTGTTTTTTACAGACAAGACAGACTTAACCCGGAACCCAAAGGTCTTGTGTTCAAAACGCTGATATTAGGTGCTTTAGTGCAGAAGGCAGCTTATGCTCCGATTATTTCACTGGTTTTTCCCCAAGGTAATAGAAGCATTACAGCTTTGGGCAGCAATTTGATTATTAACATCATCTTGATTGCAATAATCCAGGAAGCGGTCAAGCTGCTGTCTGTAAGATACAGTGTATATCCAAGCAGAGAGTTTGACGAGGACATCGATGGGATCATATATGGATCGGCATTAGGGCTTGGTTTTGCAGCCATGACCAGTATAGATAACATAATCTCCACCGGCGGCGCAATGCTCACAAACGTTACGTCACTGGTTGTTATCGAATCTTTCGCTCATGCCAGTATAACCGGCCTTAGCTGCTATATCCTTGGAGTTTCTAAGCAGAAGAAGTTTAATATTTTCAGACTTCCCTTTGCACTTATACTTGCCTCAGCCCTTAATGCAATCACTCAGTTTTTGCTTAACACGGTAGTAAGGCAGGGCTTTAAGGTCAATTACATAATCGGGCTTATACCTGCTGCTCTTGTAGCGATCATAGTATTCGGCGCGCTGGTTATGATCTCTTCACGCCATGAAAAAGCAGGCGGAGATGAGGCTTATGAACCCCTCGAGCATGATAAGGCCATAGCGGGGATTCTTCCCGTATGGGCTTTATTCGCTTTGGCTGTTGCCCTGGGATTGTTTGTTAACATTGCAGACAACCACATTTATAAGGTAGATGATGCAATAGAAATACAATATCCTTCAAACTGGATCCAGTTTAAAGATGATACTGATATTTTTAAGGCTGCGGAAATGGTTAACGGAAGAGGGCAGGAGTTTGTCAGTGTTAAAAAATTGCCCCTGTCAAGCTTAATCAATGTGGATGTGAATTCTGAAGAGGAAAAGCTTCAAAATGCCGCTGCATCATGGTCAATAAAATCAGGCATGAACTACAGGTTTTATCAGCCGGAGGATGGATATTATTTTGATACAAAAGGAAAAGAAACATATATTATAAATTATGTTTATATTCCTAAAAACCAGTCGTCAACCGGCGGGGCAAGCAAAGCAGATATAGGTTACGGGAGGGATATCTTAGCTATTTACGACAGTGATTTATATATAATTACCATATCAACCTGTTATGAAAATTTTATCCTTACCGGTAATACATTAAGTAATGTGAACTATTCTTTCAATGAAAACTGACGGCAATCTGAATATTGGAATGGAGTGATTATTAATGTTTAGATCGAAGCTGCAGCATATTGTTTTGGCCGTCATAGTAATGATGGCAATGCTATTAACAGCCTGCTCCCTGGAAAAGGAGGATGAAACGCCTCCAACAGCTCCTCTGCTGACAATAACAAGTGTAAGCCCAGAAATGGTATCTCTGGCCTGGAGCGAGAGTTATGATGATAACGGTATCGATGAATACAGGTTGTATAAAAACGGAGAAACAATAGCTAAATTAAGAAAAACCGAATATAAGGACGAAGAGGTTACTCTCGGGGAAGAATACGAATATTATGTAGTGGCTTATGATAAAGCCGGCAACCGATCTTCCAGGAGTGTTAAGCAGAAAATCAGAATCAATGAATCTGAGGCAGTCGTACCCGAGAATCCCAATACTCCCCAAAATACAGACATCCCGCAAGATCCCGGGACTAACAGTAATGCGGGCATCAATATTAAAAAACTGTCCAGATCGACCGTAAAGCTCTATACCCTGGATAATGACTATAATGTAGTTTCGATGGGCTCTGGAACTATTGTTAACAACAACGGTTATATCCTGACCAATTTCCATTGTGTAGGTGAAAAAGGCAGACTATACAATTCTGAAGGATATGTTGCAATCGCTATTACTGACGATATAAAGAAGAATATTCAACCTCAGTATATAGCTCAATACAGAAGCGGGGTCGAGGAACTGGACCTTGCGGTCGTAAAAATCGTGGCAGATCTTAACTGGAATCAGCTCAATGCTACCGATTTAAACCTTATACCCGCTAAAATAGCCGATTCCGACACAGTTGAACTGGGCGACGATATAAACATTCTTGGATATCCCGGTGTGGGTGGCGAAACCATAACTTATACTGCCGGCCGTGTTTCAGGCTTTATTGATGAAGATAATGATTCCGTAATTGACTGGATAAAAACCGATGCTGTTGTAAATCATGGAAACAGCGGCGGAACAGCAATCAATGGAAATGGTGAAATGATCGGCGTTCCTACCGCAAAAATAGTAGGTGAGCATAATGATGTTATGTTCTACCTTAAGCCTATTAATCAGGCAATACCTGTTTTAAAAGATGCTTTGGCTCAGGGGGATAACCCGACACTTCCTGTACCTTCATCACCTGAACCCGTTCCCGAAGATCCTGTATATGGTGAGGGTATAGCCATCTATGGCAGAATTGTTGATTCCTATACATTAGAGCCTATTCCCGGTGCAGCATTTGTATTTCTGCAAGCGGGGGTCACCATTGATGATTTTCTGAACAATCCTTTGGACAGTATGATCCTCTCATACGGAGAGGCAGATCGTGACGGTATGTTTGTCTGTGACTACATACCCAGCGGCGCTTCTTACTCGGTAATAGTAGCGGCTGAAGGATACATGGCTATTGTGGAGGATAACGCTATTGAGATACCTTATGGTTGGTATGAAGATGTTGATTTGGGAGATATATATCTGGAAATGGAGTAATAGAATACTGGAAAATTCGGAAAATTTGATTAACCACATGAGGTTTACAAAACCTCATTACGATGCTATAATATTTTCACATAATAGTTTATAGTATCGTTCATGGGCGATTAACTCAGTTGGTAGAGTGTCACTTTGACGTAGTGAAAGTCAGGGATTCGAGTTCCTTATCGCCCACCAGAAAAGCCGGAATCAGAAATATCTGATTCCGGCTTTTCATTTTTATCCAGTTACATTATAATTTATTCTATGATTCTTAATATAGATAAGTTAAGCATAGC
This sequence comes from Clostridiaceae bacterium, assembly GCA_012520855.1. Taxonomy (GTDB): domain Bacteria; phylum Bacillota; class Clostridia; order DSM-8532; family DSM-8532; genus DTU059. The sequence continues at coordinate 7,835 of JAAYNO010000005.1, forward strand.
AAAGCCTTCTGATACTGATAATTTACTGACAATGGACAACAACTTAAGAGCAAATGCTGCGTTTACAGGTTCAACTTATTTTAGGAAAAGGGTAAAATATATTGCAGAATACTGAAAGGTGGAATAATTTTTGAAGCATGATAAGATTCTGATCCTTGATTTCGGAGGACAATACAACCAATTGATAGCCAGGCGAGTAAGGGAAGCCAGTGTTTATTGCGAGGTTCTGCCCTATAATTCTCCAGTAGAAAGAATTAAGGAATTGGAGCCCAAAGGCATCATCTTTACGGGAGGGCCTGCTTCGGTTTTAGAAGAGAATGCTCCGAAATGTGATAAGGAAATTTTTACGCTTGGAATACCTGTCCTGGGCATCTGTTATGGTATGCAGCTAATGAGCGTAATGCTTGGCGGAGATGTATCAAAAGCGGTCAGCAGGGAATACGGAAAGGTAGAGATCACTGTTGACAACAGCAACATTTTATTCTTGGGTGTCGAAAAGGAAACAAGCTGCTGGATGAGCCACACATTCCATGTCAGCATGCTGCCCGACAAATTCCATGGAATTGCAGCTTCATCGAATTGCCCCATAGCTGCTATGGCTGATGATGAAAGAAAATTATATGCTGTCCAGTTCCATCCAGAGGTGCTGCACACTCCTCAAGGCCGTGATATTATAAGAAATTTCCTCTATAAGGTTTGCGGGCTTACCGGAGACTGGAAGATGAGCTCCTTTGTCGAAGAAACAGTAAAAGCAATCAGGGCAAGGGTCGGTGACAAAAAGGTCTTGTGTGCCCTGTCAGGAGGTGTGGATTCGGCTGTTTCCGCCGCTCTTGTGCACAAAGCCGTAGGTGACCGGCTTACCTGCATTTTTGTCGATCATGGCCTTATGAGAAAGGGAGAGCCTGATCAGGTAGAGGAAGTGTTCAGAAAGCAATTTAAAGCTAACCTGATAAGAGTAAATGCGCAGGAGCGTTTCCTGGAACGTCTTAAAGGAGTGGCTGACCCTGAAACCAAACGAAAGATAATAGGTGAGGAATTTATTAGAGTTTTTGAAGAAGAAAGCAAAAAAATCGGAAAAATAGATTTCCTTGTACAGGGTACTATCTATCCCGATATCATAGAAAGCGGAGTAGGCGATGCCGCCGTAATAAAGAGCCATCATAATGTAGGAGGGCTTCCGGATTACGTGGATTTCGAGGGCATAATTGAGCCTTTGAGAGACCTGTTTAAAGACGAAGTACGTGCGGCCGGAATCGAGCTTGGACTTCCTGAATCGATGGTATGGCGCCAGCCGTTCCCCGGGCCGGGTTTAGCAATCAGAATCATAGGTGATATCACAAAGGAAAAATTGGACATTCTCAGGGATACTGATTTTATTTTCAGGGAGGAAGTGGCGAAAGCCGGGCTTGACAGAGAAATCAACCAATACTTCACTGTGCTGACCAATATGAGAAGTGTAGGGGTCATGGGAGACGAACGGACCTATGATTATACCCTCGCAATCAGGGCTGTAACCACTACCGATTTTATGACTGCCGATTGGGCAAGGCTTCCATATGATTTGCTGGAGCGGGTTTCCAACAGGATCATAAATGAAGTTGGACACATAAACCGCATAGTTTACGATATAACAAGCAAGCCACCGGCAACTATCGAGTGGGAATGATCAAACTGCCCGGGAGACTTGTTCACAAGTCTCCCGTGGTGTATCTGATCTTTTCCTGGTTTATACAAGAGTAAAATTAAGTATTGAATATCATTCCAATATATCTTATAATA
>JAAYNO010000006.1 GCA_012520855.1 Clostridiaceae bacterium
CAAAGAAGGCACCGGAGAAGAGCCTTCTAGCCCCGCTAAGCAAAAGCGGTGGAAGAAACTCCTACGGAAGGATTACCGTTCGTCATCGCGGCGGCGGCACAAAACAGAAGTACAGAATTATCGATTTTAAGAGAGATAAGGATGGAATCCCGGCAAAGGTTTCCGCAATTGAGTATGATCCTAACAGATCAGCCAATATAGCACTTCTTGTTTATGCAGATGGTGAGAAGAGATACATTCTTGCACCAAATGGTCTTAATGTAGGTGATGTTGTTTATTCAGGGGAAGATTCTGACATTAAGCCAGGTAATGCACTTCCATTGGAATCTATTCCTTTGGGCACCGTGATCCATAATATCGAGTTAAAGCCCGGCAAAGGCGGACAACTGGTAAGATCAGCCGGTAACGAAGCCCAACTGATGGCAAAAGAAGGTTCATACGCTCAAGTAAGACTTCCTTCGGGCGAAGTAAGAAAAATCGATATTCGCTGTAAGGCAACAATTGGTCAAGTCGGCAATCTGGAGCACGAGAATATTTCCATCGGTAAAGCAGGCAGAAAACGCTGGATGGGGATAAGACCATCTGTTCGTGGTGTTGTTATGAATCCCAGCGACCATCCTCATGGCGGTGGCGAAGGTAAATCTCCTATCGGTATGCCTAGCCCGTTGACCCCCTGGGGTAAACCTACGCTTGGTTATAAGACCCGTAAGAAGAATAAGAGCAGTAACAAGCTTATCGTGAAGAAACGTAAAGAAAAGTAAGATGGAAGAAGGAGGTTGATACCGTGAGTAGATCACTTAAAAAGGGACCCTACGTTGATGAAAGACTCTTGAAAAGAGTTGAGGAAATGAACGAAAAGAACGAGAAAAAGGTTTTAAAGACTTGGTCTCGTGCCTCCACCATCTTCCCGCAGATGGTTGGACATACCATTGCTGTCCATGATGGACGCAAGCATGTTCCGGTATATATAACTGAAGATATGGTCGGTCATAAGCTTGGTGAATTTTCTCCCACCCGTATGTACAGAGGACACAGCAAGGGAGAAAAAACCACTAGACTCAAGAAGTAATATACTCTTGATTGGAAGGAGGAAATGACTTGGGCAAGAAAGTAATGTCAAAGGACGAGCTCCTTGAAAAGAAGGAGGAGCTTCTTGAACAATACGGTAAGACCCGCAGGAAGGCTGATAAGCTTCCGATACTTACCAAAAAGGAGAGAAAAGCTCTCGGGATTGGTAAGGATGAAGGCAGAGCTATAGTAAGGTATGCAAGAGTTTCATCAAGGAAAGCCAAACTTGTTATTGATTTGATCCGTAATAAAGGACTTGACGAAGCATATGGCATACTGAAGTATATGCCAAGAAATGCGTCTGAGGTTTTGTACAAGCTGCTTAAATCAGCCGAAGCTAACGCAGTAAACAACAACCAGCTCAACAGAGACAATCTCTTTGTGTCGGAGGTATATGCAGAGCAGGGGCCAACCCTTAAAAGAATTATGCCAAGAGCACAGGGGAGAGCATTCCGTATAAGAAAGAGAACCAGTCATATAACGGTGGTACTCAAGGAAAGGGCTAAATAGGAGGTTGTAAGATGGGCCAAAAAGTAAATCCCCATGGATTAAGAATAGGAATCATTAAGGACTGGGATACAAAATGGTACGCCAGCACTAAAGATTTCAGCAGCTTTCTGATTGAAGATGTTAAGATTCGAAGATTCTTAAAGAAAAAGCTTTATATCGCAGGAATTGCCAGAATTGAAATCGAGAGAGCAGCTAATAAAGTAAAGATAAACATTCATACCGCCAAGCCCGGTATTATTATCGGCAAGCAAGGCGCCGGCATTGAAGCACTCCGTAAGGAGCTTGAAAAAATGACCGGAAAGAGTGTGCTTCTCAATATAACAGAGATTAAAAATATTGAACTGGTAGCTCAGCTTGTGGCAGAGAATATAGCAGCCCAGCTTGAGAAACGTGTTTCATTCCGTCGTGCTATGAAGCAGGCTATGTCAAGAACAATGAAAGCAGGTGCCAGGGGAATAAAGACCCAGGTATCAGGCAGACTTGGCGGAGCTGAAATAGCCAGAGTAGAACATTATGCAGAAGGTACTATCCCTCTCCAAACCCTTCGTGCCGACATTGACTATGGTTTTGCTGAGGCAAATACCACTTATGGCAAAATTGGCGTTAAGGTTTGGATATACAAGGGTGAAGTTCTTCCCGCCAAAAAGAAGGAGAAAAAGGAAGGGGGAGACAGATAATCATGTTGATGCCTAAAAGAGTCAAATATAGAAGAGTCCAGAGAGGTCGTATGACCGGTAAGGCAACACGCGGCAACGTTGTTGCACATGGTGACTTCGGACTTCAGGCAGTTGAACCTGCCTGGATAACAAGTAATCAGATCGAAGCGGCACGTATCGCAATGACTCGCTTTACCAAAAGAGGCGGTAGCGTCTGGATCAAGATTTTCCCTGACAAACCGGTAACAAAGAAGCCGGCCGAAACTCGTATGGGTTCAGGTAAAGGTTCCCCCGAGTATTGGGTAGCGGTTGTTAAGCCGGGCCGCATCCTTTTCGAAATTGCCGGTGTTTCTGAGGAGCAAGCGAGAGAAGCGCTTAGGCTTGCATCACACAAATTGCCCATAAAGTGCAAAATCGTTGCACGCGGGGAAGAGGTAGGTGTAGAGAATGAAGGCGTCTGAACTGAAAGCACTTAAGGAAAAGACACGTGAAGAGCTCATAGAGGAGCTTGCAGAACTCAAAGCCGAATTATTCAAGCTTAGATTCCAGCATGCTACAAGCCAGCTGGAGAATCCACTCAAGCTTAAAGAATGTAAGAGAAATATAGCACGAGTCCATACTATCATTCGTGAAAAGGAACTCGGAATCAATAGGAATTAAAAAGGCTTGAAGCCGTTATAAACCGGAAGGAGGTTTGTTCCGCGTGGCTGACAGAGGTTTAAGAAAAACCATGGTTGGAAAAGTTGTAAGCAATAAAATGGATAAAACTATTGTTGTGGCTGTTGTAGATAGTGTTAAGCATCCTTTGCTTAAGAAAATCATAAAGAGGACTTACAAACTCAAAGCTCATGACGAAAATAATGAATGTAATATCGGCGATCTCGTAGAGGTTATGGAAACAAGACCTATCAGCAAAGAGAAAAGGTGGAGACTGGTCGAGATCGTTGAAAAAGCGAAGTAAGAGGAGGCGTTAGGAATGGTTCAAGCACAGACATATTTAAAGTCAGCTGATAATACTGGCGCCAAGGAATTGATGTGTATTAAAGTCCTCGGCGGCTCAAAAAGAAAATATGCAAATATCGGCGACGTAATAGTTTGCACAGTTAAAAACGCAACGCCCGGCGGTGTTGTAAAGAAGGGCGATGTTGTCAGAGCTGTAATCGTTCGTTCTGTCAAAGGTTTGAAAAGAGTAGACGGCTCTGCTATACGCTTTGATGAGAACGCGGCTGTTATCCTGAAAGATGATGGAAGTCCCAGGGGAACCCGTATATTTGGTCCGGTAGCAAGGGAATTGAGAGAAAAGGATTATATGAAAATCATCTCACTTGCCCCGGAAGTATTGTAAGGAAGGAGGCTTGACAAAATGGCAAAAGCACACATCAAAAAAGGAGATATGGTTTATATCTTAAATGGTAAAGATGGCGGAAAAAAGGGCAAGGTTCTTGATGTTGATGCATCTTCACGCAAGGTGCTGGTAGAAGGCGTAAACATCATTACTAAGCATGTTAAGCCGAAACCGAACAAGGGTTTCAAAGAGGGTGGAATTATTCACCAGGAAGCACCCATTTATTTAGATAAAGTAATGTTCATTTGCAGAAGCTGCGGTAAACCTACCAAGATTGGGAAAAGAATAATGGACAACGGTTCTAAAGCAAGAGTCTGTAAAAAGTGCGGCGAAGTAATTGACATTATCGGAAAAGACAAGGAGTAATCCTTAAGGAGGTTGACAAGACATGCCAAGATTGCTTGACAAGTATAAGAACGAAGTTGTTCAGGCTCTGCAGGACAAGTTCAATTATTCGACTCCAATGCAGATCCCGAAGCTTGTTAAAGTAGTACTCAATATGGGCGTTGGTGATGTAAAAGATAATCCCAAAGCTATTGAGACAGCATCAAACGAGATGGCAATCATCTCGGGACAAAAAGCAGTTGTCACAAAAGCCAAAAAATCAGTTGCGGCATTCAAGCTCCGCGAGGGTATGAATGTAGGCTGCAAGACAACTCTTCGCGGCAACAAAATGTATGAGTTTGTTGATAAGCTTTTTAATGTAGCTCTTCCCAGAGTAAGAGACTTTAGAGGGATCAATCCCAATTCATTTGATGGTCGCGGTAACTTTACGATGGGTGTGAAAGAACAGTTGATCTTTCCCGAAATCGAATATGATAAGGTAGACAAGGTTCGCGGTATGGATATAACATTTGTTACGACAGCCCAGACTGATGAAGAGGCAAAGGAACTGCTCTCACTGCTTGGGATGCCATTTGCAAAGAGCTAAAGGAGGTTATCAGATATGGCTAAAAAGTCAATGATTCTAAAGCAGCAAAAAGCGCCGAAGTTTTCCACCAGGTACTACAATCGCTGCAAGCTCTGTGGCAGACCTCACGCCTATATGAGGAAGTTCGGCATTTGCCGTCTTTGCTTCAGAGACTTAGCATATAAGGGCCAGATACCAGGTGTAAAGAAGGCAAGCTGGTAATAGAAGCGAAAGGAGGTCTGTAATAATGCATGCAACTGATGTAATTGCAGATATGCTTACAAGGATAAGGAATGCCGCAAGTTCTAAACATCAGACAGTTGACGTTCCGGCATCAAACCTCAAAAAGCAGATAGCGAAAATTTTGCTTGACGAGGGTTATATCAAAGGTTTTATTGAGATTGACGATAAAAAGCAGGGAATTATCAGAATTACACTTAAATATACAGAAAACAAAAAGTGTATAATTTCTGGTCTTAAACGAATAAGCAAGCCCGGGCTCAGGGTATATGCCCAGAAGGACGAGGTGCCTAAGGTTCTTGGCGGCCTTGGTGTTGCCATAGTTTCTACGTCAAAGGGTGTTATGACTGACAAAGATGCCAGAAAGCTTGGTATCGGTGGAGAAGTACTTGCGTTTGTTTGGTAAACGACTTTGAACCTGCGGGTTAAAGTCGTTACAGGAAACAAAAACGAAGTTTTTGTTTCTTGACCGGCGTTAACATGAAATGAAGTTTATAAAAAGTCTGGTATATTAAAAGTTCCTGAAAAAAGGATTGTTTAACACTCGGTTATTAAGCCTCGTATTAGAGAATCCTCGCAATATAAGGACTGGAGGTTTATTTTTATGTCACGTGTAGGAAAGATGCCGGTTGAGATCCCGGCAGGTGTGGAAGTAAAGCTTAATGGCAGTGATTTGACTGTAAAAGGGCCTAATGGTACATTAAGCGCCAGCTTTCACCAAAATATGTCTATTGAAAAAGAAGGAAACACTATAGTTGTTAAGCGCCCTAATGACGAAAAAGAGAACAGAGCTCTCCATGGGCTCACTCGTGCGCTGATAAACAACATGATTATCGGGGTTTCCAAGGGTTTTGAAAAAAACCTTGAGATCGTAGGTGTTGGTTTCAGAGCTGCAAAGCAAGGAAAGAAGCTTGTACTGACATTGGGATATTCACATCCGGTGGAGATCGAAGAACCAAAAGGAATTACCATTGAGGTTCCTTCTCAGGATAAAATTATCGTTAAAGGCGCAGACAAGCAGCTTGTAGGTGAAATAGCGGCCCAAATCCGCAAGAAACGTCCTCCCGAACCCTACAAGGGTAAAGGTATCAAGTATGCTGGCGAGAATATCATCCGCAAGGAAGGTAAGACCGGCGCTAAAGGTAAATAGAGAGGAGTGAGTGTAGATGATTAAACGTATCGAAAAAAATAAAATAAGACTCCGCAAGCATCTTCGCGTGCGAAAGAAAATAAGCGGTACAGCCGAAAAGCCACGCCTAAGTGTTTTTAGGAGTTCAAGACATATATATGCCCAAATTATCGATGATGTTAGCAGCACCACTCTTGTTGCAGCATCCTCCTTGGATGAGGCTCTCAAAGGAAAGCTTGATTATTCAGGCAATAAACAAGACGCTAGAGAAGTTGGCAAGCTTATTGGAACTAAAGCAATCGACAAGGGTATTAAGCAGGTAGTATTCGACAGAGGCGGCTACCTTTATCATGGAAGGGTCAAGGAACTCGCAGACGGCGCAAGAGAAGCCGGCCTCGAATTCTGATCACATCCCAAAGTAGAAGGAGGGGAACAAATTGCAGAAAATTGATCCAAGTACTCTGGACCTTAAAGAAAAGGTCGTGAATATCGGCCGTGTAACAAAGGTTGTTAAGGGTGGTAGAAATTTCAGATTCAGCGCGCTTGTAGTAGTAGGTGATGAAAACGGCTATGTGGGCGTTGGAAGCGGGAAAGCAGCAGAAATCCCTGATGCTATCCGTAAAGGGATCGAAGATGCGAAAAAGAATCTTTTATTTATTCCAAGGGTAGGAACAACTATTCCTCATGAATCCATGGGAGTATATGGCGCTGGAAAGGTTTTGCTGAAGCCTGCTAAAGAAGGTACCGGTGTTATTGCCGGCGGACCTGTAAGAGCGGTTTTGGAGCTTGCCGGGATCAGCGATATATACACAAAATCTTTAGGATCGAATAATCCTACCAACATGGTACGTGCTACTATGGAAGGTCTTTCACAGTTAAGGACCGTTGAGATGATTGCAAAACTCAGAGGAAAAACTGTAAACGAAATTCTTGAATAGGAGGTAGCCTTCATGGGCAATTTGAAAATCACTCTTAAGAAGAGTACAATAAAATCCAAAGCAGATCAGAAGGCTACAGTGGCCGCTCTTGGTCTACGAAAAATCGGGCAGACTGTCGAACACAAAGACAATCCCCAGATTCGTGGTATGATCAATAAAGTATCACATCTTGTTCAAGTTGAAGAAATATGAAGGAGGTGCAACCAGTGAACTTATACGAATTGAAACCTGGAGCACCCAACAAGGCTCCAAAGCGTAAAGGCCGAGGCCATGGTTCCGGTAACGGAAAGACTGCAGGCAGAGGTCATAAAGGCCAGAACGCCAGATCTGGCGGCGGCGTAAGGCCGGGCTTCGAAGGCGGACAGATGCCTCTTTTCAGAAGAATACCCAAAAGGGGCTTCAATAACTTTGAGTTTAGAAAAGTATACACCGAAGTTAATCTTTCTGATCTTGAAAGATTTGAAAATGGTACCGAGGTTACTGCCGAATTGTTAAGGCAAAGCGGTGTCATAAAGAAAATAAATGACGGGATTGTTATCCTTGGAAACGGCAATCTAACTAAAAAGCTTACTGTCAAGGCTGCCAGATTTACAAAGACAGCTTCTGAAAAGATAGAAGCTTTGGGAGGAAAGGCTGAGGTGATATAGGATGGAGAGTATTTTTGCTCCGATAAAAAATGCCTGGCGTATAGCCGACATAAGGAAAAAATTAATAATGACTTTTCTTTTGTTGCTGATATATCGTTTAGGCGTCTACATCCCCATCCCCGGCATGGATAGATCGGTACTTGCAGGCATGGTTGCTCAGCAGGGCGGACTATTTGGTTACATGAATATAATCGGCGGAGGTGCTTTTGAAAATGCGAGCATCTTTGCGATGTCAATAACGCCGTACATCAATGCTTCTATTATCCTGCAGCTTCTTACCATTGCCATTCCGGCACTCGAAAGAATGCAGAAGGAAGGCGAAGAAGGAAGAAAGAAGCTGGCTCAGTGGACCAGATATGGAACAGTTATGCTGGGTTTCCTGCAGGCGACCTTTATGTATATTGGTTTTGGCAGGGCTATAGCACGTCCGAGTGTATTGGCTTTCTTAACGATTACTTTTTCACTTACTGCCGGTACAGCCTTTATCATGTGGCTGGGTGAGCAGATCAATGAGTATGGTATAGGAAACGGTATCTCGCTGATAATCTTTGTAAACATAATATCGAGAGGTCCTGCGGCATTTAGCAACCTTTATAATATTGTTAAAGGGTATATGATGGATGGCAAGCTTGCTGTAGGAGTATTGATCGTAGCAGCAATTGTTTTGGTTTTTGTTGCTGTAGTAGTATTTGTAATTTTTGTTACACAGGCAGAAAGAAGATTGCCTGTTCAGTATGCTAAACGTGTAGTAGGGCGTAAAATGTATGGCGGACAAAGCACCCATATACCTATTCAGGTTAACCTGGCAGGTGTTATGCCTATAATTTTCGCAATGTCCATTCTTTCTTTTATCCCTACTATCATAGGTTTTGCAGCACCTAATACAACAAGTAAGTTCCTTATCGCACTGAAAGATTTCAGCGGTAATCCGTTGTATATGTTAGTAATGGCATTGCTAGTCATGTTCTTTACCTTCTTTTATACAATGATGGCGTTTAATCCGGTAGAAGTTGCCAATAATATACGCAAGAATGGTGGCTTTATACCTGGCATACGCCCGGGTAAACCGACAAGCGACTATATTGCCAAAGTACTTAACCGCATTACATGGTTTGGAGCTTTCTTCCTTGCGTTACTAACAGTGCTTCCAAGCTTATTGGAATTGATTACTAAGGTAAGGATCGGCTTTGGAGGGACATCTTTGCTGATTATGGTCGGTGTTGCCCTTGAAACCGCTAAACAGATAGAATCCCAGCTTATGATGAGACATTACAAAGGATTTCTTGAGTAGAAGCTAAATGGTGGTTCATGGGAACATATTTCTCATGAACCACATTAAACACTAGAGGGTTTACATTATGAGATTGATACTGTTAGGGCCTCCGGGTGCCGGTAAGGGGACCCAGGCTGTGGTTTTGTCAGAAGAATTGAAAATACCCCACATATCAACCGGGGATATATTCAGAGCCAATATAAAGGAAGGAACACCCCTGGGAATCCTGGCCAAGAGCTATATTGATTCAGGAAAGCTTGTTCCCGATGATGTCACAGTTGATATAGTGGGCAGCAGACTTAATGATGAAGATTGCAGGAACGGGTTTATAATGGATGGTTTCCCCAGAACCATACCTCAGGCACAATTGTTTGATAAGATGCTTAAAGAGTGTCATACATCTGTTGATGCCGTGATAAATATTACGGCTGATGACAGTGTGATAGTAAGGAGACTTTCAGGCAGAAGGATGTGCCAATGCGGCAGAACATACCATGTAGAAAACAATCCGCCAAAAATTGAAGGCATCTGTGATGTATGCGGAAGCAAGCTTTATATCAGGGATGACGACAAAGAAGAAACAATTAAAGAAAGACTTCGAACTTACCGCGAACAGACCAGCCCGCTTGTTGATTATTACATGAAAAAGGGACTTCTATTGAATTTTGACGGCACAAAGCCCATAGAGGTAACGACCCGTGAAATACTGGATAGTCTTAAAAAGTGACGAAGGGGTATATAAGGTAGAAAAAATGATTTATATAAAATCCCGGCGTGAACTGGATAAAATGAGGCGTGCCGGTGAGGTTGTAGCTTTAGTCCATAATAAGTTGGCTGAGATCATCAAGCCCGGCGTAACAACCATTGAGCTGGACAGAGCAGCCGAAGAGATTATTCGCGATAATGATGCCATACCATCATTTAAGGGATATCCCTGTGCATATGGTGGGATCGATTTTCCCGGATCGATATGCACATCAGTAAACGATGTGGTGATTCACGGGATCCCCGGCGACTATGCACTCAAAGAAGGGGATATAATCAGTATTGATGTAGGTGCTATTTTTGACGGATATCACGGTGATGCAGCCAGAACTTATGCTGTAGGCAATGTATCCAAAGAGGCAAGAGATCTGATTTATCATACTGAGGAAGCCTTTAACAGAGGCATGGCCCAGGCAATAGAAGGCAACAGGATAAGTGATATCTCCAAAGCAATTCAGGAATACGCCGAAAGTAAAGGCTACAAGGTGGTTCGTGATTTTGTCGGTCACGGGATAGGAACTGAAATGCATGAGGAACCTCAGATACCTAATTATGTTACTCGTGAAAAGGGCGTAAGGTTAAGCTCCGGGATGACACTTGCCATAGAGCCAATGATTAATATCGGTACCTGGCGGGTGCATGTTCTTGATGATAAATGGACAGTGGTAACAAAGGACGGAAAACTGTCGGCTCATCATGAGAATACATTGGCTGTAACACCAAATGGACCGGAAATATTGACCAGATTATATTAGATTTCACGAAATAAGTTAAGAATCTTGAAATAAAGGCAGATTTATTATAAAATATATACTTGGCGTTAGTTGCAGCTTATTTCTTTTACTATTATATTTTACTGCAAAGCCTTATATAATGAGTGTTTTGGTTCGAAAGCAATCTTAATTATTAAGATAGGGGAAAGTAACTTGGATACCATTATAGGCCGTTATGTCCGGTCAAAAGCCGGTCGGGATAAAGACCGTTTAATGATTATCATTGGTATTTTGGATAGTCAGCATGTCCTTGTGGCAGACGGTATATTAAGAAGTGTGAGCAATCCTAAAAAGAAGAAGCTGAAGCATCTTTTTATTACTGACAGGGTTGCCGAAGAGATAACCAATTTGATATTAACGAGAAAAAAGCTCCTGGATGCCGATCTGAAAAGAGCTGTTGAAGATTACAACGAAGAATTAGCAACCAGTTTATAGCGAGGGGGGTATTTAATTGTCAAAGGAAGATGTAATTGAGCTGGAGGGAACCGTATTGGAAGCTCTTCCAAATGCAAATTTCAGAGTGCAGCTTGAGAATGGTCATGTAATTCTGGCTCATATTTCAGGCAGGTTAAGAATGAATTACATCAGAATTCTTCCTGGTGATAAAGTTACTGTTGAAATGTCAACATATGACCTTTCTCGCGGTCGTATCACATGGAGAGGTAAATAGGACGAAGCTTGTTACTCCTAATTAGGAGATCCATAGAACAGGAGGGTCAATTATGAAGGTAAAACCGTCAGTAAAAAAGATTTGTGAAAAGTGCAAGATTATTCGCAGAAAAGGACGTGTCATGGTTATCTGTGAAAATCCCAGGCACAAGCAAAGACAAGGTTAAGATATGTTTAAGCCGGTAGCTTTTTAAGTTACCGGCGCATAAAGACCGATTATAAATTCTCTGAAATGCGGCTGCTCAAAGAACATCATTTCTCTAGAAATGATGTTCTCCGGAAAAATTTCCTTCGGAAATTTTTCACCTTAGACTATTAAGAGGTGAAGGTATTCTGGAGAATCTATTTCTTGGGAAAGTAAGTTTCTTTGAGATTTGAGGAGAGTTTTATATAGATACTTATAAAATTGCAGAAGTTGAACAATACCAATCGGAGGTGTAGTAATTTGGCTCGTATAGCAGGTG
>JAAYNO010000050.1 GCA_012520855.1 Clostridiaceae bacterium
TCCTCCCGATCGTAATAATGCATAAAGATCTCTTCAAGGCTGGGTTCTTCGATCAGAATATTACTTACACTTACCTGTGATATTCTTTTGATGATATCATTGGGATTACCCTTATACAGAAAGCTTATATCATTTTCTTCCTGATGCAGATTACTCACTCCGGATATATCGAAATATTCTTTTTGGGTATTGTCCTTCATCACAAGCTTGATCTTTTTATAGTTATCTTCTGTTAATGCACTCATCGTTTCAACCTTTATTATTCTGCCTTCCTTTATAATGGCAACACGGCTGCACAGTTTTTGAACCTCGCTCAATATATGGGACGAGAATAATACAGTGGTCCCTTTTTTATTCTCCTGCTGCAACAGGTCAAAGAATTTCTGCTGCATCAAAGGATCTAGACCGCTTGTAGGTTCGTCAAGAATTATCAGCTTTGGTTCATGAAGAAGTCCTTGTACAATCCCGACCTTCTTTTTATTTCCCAGAGATAAATCATCGATTTTTCTGGTCAGATCCAAATCCAATATCTCAGCAAGCTCATTGATCCTTTTAGTACAATCTTTTTTATAGAAGCTGGCTGAATATTTTAGTAAGTCTATTACCTTCATGTTGTCATAATAGAATACTTCAGAAGGGAGATAACCTATATATCTGGCTATTTCATGGCTCGCCTTGATACAGTCTTTGCCGAATATTTTTGCGCTTCCGCTTGTCGGATAGATTAGAGCAAGCAATAGTCTGATCGTTGTAGACTTTCCGGCTCCATTAGGTCCTATGAAACCAAAAATTTCTCCTTCTTCAACAGTAAAGCTTACATCAATTATACCGCGCGATTTACCATAGAATTTAGTCAAGCTATTGATTTCAATAGTATTCATATGTACTTTCTCCCTCGATAAAATAAAGGGACGGTTTTTCTGTTCAACATACGTTTACAGAAAAACCGTCCCCTTGATTCAATTAAAACTCGGGATTGTCGTCATTGATATCCAATTCTATATCCCGGTATCTTGTCATGCCTGTTCCTGCAGGAATCAATTTACCAATTATAATATTTTCTTTAAGACCAATAAGCGGATCTATCTTGCCCTTGATGGCTGCCTCGGTCAGAACTCTGGTTGTCTCCTGGAATGAGGCTGCCGACAGGAAGGACTCAGTGGCTAAGGAAGCCTTCGTTATGCCCAGCAGAGTACGCTTGCCCTCTGCGGGACGTAAGCCCTGTTCCTCGGCTTGTTTGTTTTTATCTTCATACTCAAACATATCCACCAGACTGCCGGGTAACAAATCTGTATCTCCCGCTTCGTCGATCTTGACCTTTCTCAGCATCTGCCTGACTATGACCTCTATATGCTTGTCGTTGATATCAACGCCCTGAAGCCTGTAAACCTTCTGGACCTCTTGAAGCAGATACCTCTGAACAGCCCGCACTCCCTTTATTTTTAATACGTCATGAGGATTTACAGACCCTTCGGTGAGCTCGTCGCCAGCTTCGATCACCTCGCCATCAGCTACCTTGATTGAAGAACCGTATGGAATAAGATATGTCCTGGAATCGCCGGTCTCATCGTTAACAACTTCAATTTCACGCTTCTTCTTGGTGTCTTTTATATGAACCTTACCGGCTATTTCAGAGACAATTGCCAGTCCTTTAGGCTTACGCGCTTCAAAAAGCTCCTCAACACGGGGAAGACCTTGAGTAATGTCTTCACCTGCGACACCACCAAGGTGGAAGGTACGCATGGTAAGCTGTGTTCCAGGCTCACCTATGGATTGGGCGGCTATAAACCCAACAGCCTCACCAACATTGCACTCCTCACCATTTGCAAGGTTTATCCCATAGCATTTTGCGCAAACTCCGATACGGGATCGGCAAGTCAGTATCGAACGTATCTTAACCTTCTTGTATCCAGTATTTTCAATTCTTTCAGCCTGGTTCTCGGTTATGAGGGCATTGGCTGCGACTATGACTTCACCGGTATTGGGATCAACGATATCCTCAGAAGCAAACCGCCCGCTAAGACGCTCTGCCAGCCCTTCTATTGTCTTGCCGCTGATAACGATAGGAGAGATCTCGATACCTTCATCGGTCCCGCAGTCATCCTCACGTATAATAACATCCTGGGAAACATCCACCAGACGTCTGGTTAAATAACCTGAGTCCGCAGTACGAAGTGCGGTATCAGCAAGCCCTTTTCTGGCTCCGTGGGTCGAAATAAAGTATTCCAAAACGTTCAGACCTTCACGGAAATTGGATCTTATGGGGATCTCTATTGTTGAACCTGAGGTGTCGGCCATAAGTCCGCGCATACCGCCCAGCTGTCTGATCTGATTTATATTGCCGCGGGCTCCCGACTGGCTCATCATATAAACCGGATTGAAGCGATCAAGAGATGCAATAAGGGCATTTTTAATATCCTCGGTCGTTTTGTTCCAGGCCGATATAATTGCATTTCTGCGCTCTTCCCTATTATACAGACCGTTTCTGTAGTGTCTCTCGATTTCTTCAACTTTTTTATCTGTATCATCCAGATATTTTTGCTTGACCTCTGGTATTATCATGTCGGTAATACCAATGGTAATGGCTCCTTTAGTGGAGTACTTAAAGCCCAGAGTCTTGATCTTATCAAGAACTACTGCAGTCTTATTTGAACCGTTTATTCTTATGCATCGATCAATAATTTTTGCCAGCCCATTTTTATCCACCAGAAAATCGACTTCAAATCCAAACATAGTCTCCGGATCGGTCCTGTCTACAAATCCTAGATTTTGAGGAACGGCTGAATTAAAAATTATCTTTCCGACGGTTGTGTCAACCAGTTTGGAACGCTTTACCCCGTCAATAGTTTTAACAACACGAACCTTGATGCGGGCATGTAAGCTGACATAACCGTTCTGGTAAGCCATAACAGCCTCGTCTGAGTTGGCAAAGATTTTACCTTCACCGATAACCCCATTTATTACATTGCCATTTTCATCTTTTTCGGCTTTCTTTTCAATAGTCAGGAAATAGCTGCCTAATACCATATCCTGTGTAGGGACCGTAACAGGTTTCCCATCCTGAGGCTTCAATAGGTTATTGGCAGACAGCATTAAGACACGGGCTTCAGCCTGAGCCTCTGCCGACAGGGGCACGTGAACTGCCATCTGGTCACCGTCAAAGTCGGCGTTATAAGCTGTACAAACTAAAGGATGAAGCTTTATTGCGCGTCCTTCTACCAATACAGGCTCGAAAGCCTGAATACCGAGTCTGTGAAGTGTCGGCGCACGGTTTAACAGAACAGGATGACCTTTTATTACTTCTTCTAAAACGTCCCATACCTCGGTTCTGACCTTCTCAACCATTCGCTTGGCACTCTTTATATTGTGAGCCATTCCCCGCTCGACAAGCTTCTTCATTACAAAGGGCTTAAAGAGCTCCAATGCCATTTCCTTAGGAAGACCGCATTGATAAATTTTAAGCTCAGGACCCACAACGATAACAGAACGACCTGAATAGTCAACACGCTTCCCCAGAAGGTTCTGACGGAAACGACCCTGCTTGCCCTTCAACATATCGGAGAGCGATTTAAGTGGACGGTTACCCGGACCTGTAACAGGACGTCCGCGGCGACCGTTATCTATAAGGGCGTCAACTGCCTCCTGAAGCATGCGTTTTTCATTTCTGACTATTATTTCAGGAGCCCCTAGATCCAATAATCTCTTAAGACGATTATTACGGTTTATAACTCTTCTATATAAATCATTAAGGTCTGATGTGGCAAAGCGTCCGCCGTCCAGCTGAACCATGGGACGAAGCTCGGGCGGAATGACAGGGATTACATCCATAATCATCCATTCCGGTTTGTTCCCTGAAGTCCTGAACGCTTCCACAACCTCAAGCCGCTTTATAGCACGTACCTTTTTCTGACCGTTTGCCCCCTCTACTTCATCTCTCAGTTCTTCTGAAAGACTGTCGAGATCCATGGTCGCAAGAAGTTCCTTGACAGCTTCAGCTCCCATTCCGGCCTTGAAATTGCCACCAAACTTTTCTATACTTTCACGATACTCTTTTTCATTCAACACCTGCTTAAGCGAAAGAGGAGTGGTCCCCGGATCAATAACCACATAAGACGCAAAGTAAAGCACCTTTTCGAGAGCTCTTGGAGACATATCCAAAAGCAATCCCATACGGCTTGGTATCCCTTTAAAATACCAGATATGAGAAACCGGAGCCGCAAGCTCAATGTGTCCCATGCGTTCTCTGCGCACCTTTGAACGGGTCACCTCGACTCCGCATCGGTCACATATGATCCCTTTGTATCTGACGCGTTTATACTTGCCGCAATGACACTCCCAGTCTCTTGTAGGTCCAAAGATCCTTTCACAAAACAAGCCGTCACGCTCTGGCTTAAGTGTTCTGTAGTTAATGGTTTCAGGCTTTTTTACCTCTCCCCTTGACCATTCGCGGATCTTTTCCGGGGAGGCAAGACCTATTCGTATTGCATCAAAATTGTTTAATTCAAACATTGCCTGTCACCCTCCTATATATCATCATCGTCAGTAATATCATCATCCAGGCCGAACATATCACTGACAATGTCCTCGTTGAGCTCTGTTCCCTCCGAAATATCACCGACGTCGAGAGTATCGATCTCAAATTCATCGTCAATGACATTTTGTCCTTCCTCATCATCCAGGTCAAGCAGCGACAAGGTTTCGTCCTCACGGCCTTCGATGTTCACATCGAGCTCTTCAAGGTCATCATAGACGGATTCTTTTATTTCGATCTCTTCACGCTTGTCACTATATACCTTCACATCAAGGGCAAGACTCTGGAGCTCCTTCATAAGAACCTTGAAGGATTCCGGTATTCCCGGCTCAGGTACATTCTCACCCTTAACGATAGCTTCATAGGTTTTAACGCGGCCTACAACGTCATCGGATTTGACCGTCAATACCTCCTGCAGCGAATAAGCTGCTCCGTAAGCTGCAAGAGCCCAAACCTCCATTTCGCCGAAACGCTGGCCGCCGAATTGGGCTTTACCGCCCAGAGGCTGCTGTGTAACCAGCGAATAAGGACCTGTAGAGCGGGCATGAATCTTATCATCAACAAGGTGGGCAAGCTTGAGAAAGTACATATAACCTACCGTTACCCTGTTATCAAATGGCTCACCGGTACGGCCATCAAATAGAATGGTCTTTCCGTCCTTGGGAAGCCCTGCTTTTTCAAGAGTCTCAAATATGTCTTCTTCGTTGGCACCGTCAAAGACAGGTGTTTCGATCTTCCAGCCCAGGACCTTTGCGGCATAACCAAGATGAACCTCCAGTACCTGTCCGATATTCATACGGGAAGGAACACCAAGCGGGTTCAGTACAATCTGCAGCGGAGTCCCATCGGGCAGGAAAGGCATGTCCTCTACGGGCAGAATCCTTGAAATAACGCCCTTATTACCATGGCGTCCTGCCATTTTATCACCGACAGAGATCTTTCTCTTCTGTGCGATATAGACACGAACAAGCTGGTTGACTCCGGGAGGCAGCTCATCACCGTATTCACGGGTAAATACCTTTACATCGACTACAATACCTGATTCACCGTGAGGAACTCTTAAAGATGTATCACGCACTTCCCTGGCTTTCTCACCGAAGATGGCACGAAGCAGTCTTTCTTCTGCCGTCAGCTCAGTCTCTCCCTTGGGTGTTACCTTACCTACAAGGATATCACCGGAACGAACCTCGGCACCTATACGGATAATTCCCCTGTCGTCCAGGTCCTTTAAAGAATCCTCTCCAACATTGGGGATATCACGGGTGATCTCTTCCGGACCAAGCTTTGTATCACGGGATTCGGATTCATATTCCTCAATATGGATCGATGTATATACATCATCTCTTACAAGCTCTTCAGATATCAGAATAGCATCCTCGTAGTTATAACCCTCCCAGGTCATAAAGCCTACCAGGACATTCTTGCCCAAAGCTATTTCACCATTATCGGTAGATGGTCCGTCAGCCAGGATATCTCCCTCTTTAACCTTTTCACCTTTCTTTACTATAGGCCTTTGGTTGATACAGGTACCCTGGTTTGAACGCTTATATTTCAAAAGTTTATACTGATCTGTCTGGCCCCTCTCTGTTCTGACGACTATTTCACTGGCTGTTACCTTCTCAACAACACCAGAATTTTTTGCAATTATACAAACACCGGAGTCCTTTGCAGCACGGTATTCTATACCTGTTGCTATTAACGGAGCCTGCGGCTTGATCAGAGGAACAGCCTGGCGCTGCATATTGGACCCCATAAGGGCACGGTTGGCGTCGTCATTCTCAAGGAAGGGGATCATGGCTGTTGCTACCGAAACAAGCTGTTTAGGCGAAACATCCATGTAATCTACTTTATTTCTGTCAACCTCCAGGATCTGATCCAGGAAACGGCATCCCACACGCTTGTTAATGAAATAACCGTTCTCGTCCAGAGGTTCATTAGCTTCAGCTACCATATATATATCTTCAAGATCGGCAGTCATATATTCAGTCTGATCTGTAACACGGCCGTTCTCTTTGTCAACCTTACGGTATGGTGCCTCAATAAACCCATATTCATTGATGCGGGCATATGTGCTCAAAGAACCGATCAATCCGATATTCGGACCCTCAGGAGTTTCAATGGGGCACATACGGCCATAATGGGAGTGATGAACGTCACGAACTTCAAAGCTGGCGCGGTCACGGGATAATCCGCCGGGACCTAATGCGCTCAAACGGCGTTTATGGGTAAGCTCGGCCAAGGGATTGGTTTGATCCATAAACTGAGACAATTGGCTCGAACCAAAGAATTCTTTAATCGCTGCCGCTACAGGACGGATATTGATAAGAGCCTGAGGAGTAACAGCGTCGATATCCTGTATCGTCATTCTTTCCCTGACGACTCTCTCCATACGGGCAAGACCAATACGGAATTGATTCTGAAGAAGCTCTCCCACTGAGCGAAGGCGACGGTTGCCCAGATGGTCGATATCATCAGTATATCCAATACCGTGGTCCAGATTCAAAATATAGTTGACCGAAGCTACTATATCTTCCTTGGTTATATTTTTGGGCATCAGATTATCGCGGTTCTCTTTAAGGATCGCAATCAACTCGGCTTCCTTGGCTTTTTTGTTTTTCTCCAGAATAGCTTTAAGAACGTCATAGCGAACCTTTTCATTGATTTCTGCCAGAGCCGGATCAAAAGTAATATATTCCTTGATATCAACTGTCAGATTTCCTACAACCTTAACAGATTTGCCTTCGGCATTAACATGTACAACATTGATGCCTGAATTTTGGATTTTCCAGGCCATTTCCTCATTGATTTCTTCGCCAGCCTTCACAAGGATTTTCTTGGAATTTGGGCTCTTTATGTCCTCCGCGGCTATTTGATTCCGGATGCGGTTAGCTAAAGCAAGCTTTTTATTAAATTTGTAACGGCCTACGTTAGATAAATCATAACGCTTCGGATCAAAAAACAAGTTATTTATTAAAGTAGATGCACTTTCCTCGGTCGGCGGTTCTCCGGGACGAAGACGCTTATATACCTCAAACAAGCCCTCTTCTCTGCTTTTTGTGCCGTCTTTGGCTATAGTTGCCTGAAGCTTGGGTTCTTCTCCCAACAGATCAATAAGCTCTGCATCGGTACCATATCCTAATGCACGTAAAAACTGCGTGATAGGCAGTTTTCTCGTTCTGTCGATCCTTACATAAATAATTTCCGCAGAATCGGTTTCATATTCAAGCCACGCACCGCGGTAAGGTATTACTGTATTTGAAAACAGATTATTTCCGTTTTTATCTTTCTCCCTGGAATAATATACACCGGGGGAACGCACCAACTGGCTTACGATAACTCGTTCAGCACCGTTGATAACAAATGTTCCCGTATCGGTCATAAGAGGAAAATCGCCCATAAAGATTTCCTGCTCTTTTACTTCACCGGTTTCTTTATTAATCAAGCGGACTTTTACCTTTAAAGGCGCTGAATAAGTTGTGTCTCTTTCTTTACACTCTTCAACCGAATATTTTATGTTGTCGGTGTCAAGTGAATAGCCGATAAACTCCATAATCAGATTACCTGTGTAATCGGTTATCGGAGAAACATCTCTCAATACTTCCTTTAAGCCTTCTCTAAGAAACTGATTGTACGAATTTTTCTGAATTTCAATCAGGTTCGGCATGTCAAGGACTTCTTTGATTCGGGAAAAACTGATTCTTTTTGTTCTTCCCAATTGCACTTCATGAACCATAGATAAATCACCTCGTATGAATTGCATATTTTGGTGGAATAGACATAAAAATATAGACAGGGAAAATATCCATTCTGGGTTTTCATAAATCCAGTCAGATTCATAAATTTAGGTAAATAATTCCAAGATATCATTCTCCCGATCTATATTTTTTCATCTTAAAGATTATTGACATGTATTGTATCTTTCATACAATTGTGCTAGAATAATATCGAGAATACAAGTAAATATGCACAAAGTAAAAGTGTAATACAATACCACCAATCTTAATAATGCAGTTAATAATTCTACCATATGCAAAACCCAATGTCAACAATTTAACACTGGGTTTTTGTTAAATAGATTTTTCAATTTAATTGCTTTTATATTAATCTGGGATCTCCTAAAATGCATAAAAAGCAGTCTGTAGGCATTTGCTTTTTTTTATTATTCGGGCTTAGCATAAGGTTATTCTGATTTTATTTCGAACCGTTCGAACACAACAGGATTAAAGAATTGATCAGCATTAAATGATGTTCTCCTGAATCTTACATACTCTCGTGTATTCTTGGTCAGCCACATCGGAACTTCAATGGAAAGCAGGGAACACAACTCCACAAAGCTTTTTTCAAGCCTGTCCTGATACGTTCCTTCAGAGTCGTCGATTTCATACGTTTTTTCGGCCAAAGTTGTGGTTCCTTTTATTAATTTCCCGATCAGCTTCATTTTATTTCCCCAATCCTAAACATTTCAAATCCTTAAGTCGCTGGTACGCAATGCACGCCCCTACTAATTCTAACTTGTGACTTTTAACCTCCAACCTCTAACCTCTTACCTCTTACCTCCAACTTCTAACCTCCAACCTCTAACCTCTTACCTCTTACCTCCAACTTCTTACCTCTAACCTCTAACTTCTTACCTCTAACCTCTAACTTCTTACCTCTAACCTCCAACTTCTTACCTCTTACCTCTAATAAAATACTTCCATCAGATACAATCCCTGAGGCGGGGCGGTAATGCCCAGCAAGTTTCTGTCTCCGCTTTTGATAGCCTCTGATATGATATCAGGCGATAAACGCCCTTTCCCAATGTAAGCCATGGTTCCGACCATTATTCTTACCATATTATATAAAAACCCGTCACCCTTGATGTCATAAGTATATAAGTCCCCGTCTTTTCTCCATTCTGAGTGGAACATGGTCCTGTCGAACGTTTTTACGTTATGTCCCGAAGAGCAGAATGCTTTGAAGTCGTGATGCCCCAGAAACAAACCGGCAGCTTCATTCATAGCCCCGATATCAAGCTTTTCTCTTATATGCCAGGCTCTCTTTGCCCATAACGCAGATCGCTGGGGTCTGTTAATGATAACATACCTGTAATGCTTGCCTTTTGCTGAAAAACGCGCATGAAAACTATCGCTGACCTCTTCAGAGGATACTATTGAAACATCATTCGGTAAATAGGTATTAAGGGCAGGGGTAAATTTCCCGGCTGGTATATTGGATTCGGTATAGAAGCTGGCAACCTGTCCATACGCATGGACACCACAGTCTGTCCTTCCCGCTCCGTCAGGAATTATGTCCTCCCCGGTAAGCTTTTTGATAGCTTTACATAAAATTTCCTGGACACTAAGAGCATTTTTCTGATACTGCCAGCCATGGTATCCGGATCCGTCATATTCAATTATCAGCTTTATCTTTCTCATTTTTACCTGGCTTGTTAATTTAGTTTAGGTATAAAGGCTGCCCCAACTATACCTGCATCATTCCCCATCTGAGCAACAACGATCAATGTAGTGGGCAATCCTTCATTTCCGTATGTTTTTCCTCGCATTTTTTCCTTGAGGGGTATCAAAAGATTATCGCCCTCTTTGGACACTCCTCCGCCGATTACTATGACATCAGGCTGGAATATGTTGATTATATTAGCAAGCGCTTCACCAAAAATACCTATATAATCGTCTATAACTTTCATACCTGTTTTGTCGCCCAGCCTTGCGGCATCAAAAGCAGTCTTTGCATCGATATTATCAAGATTACCGCCGCAGAGTTCATGTATTTTGGAATCGGGATTTTTTTCTGCCGCTTTTCTTGTCTGGCTTATTAAACCAGGCGCTGCAGAATAGGCTTCCCAGCAGCCCTTACGCCCGCAGGTGCAATATTCTCCGTCTATATCGATCACTATATGCCCAAGCTCAGCACCCATACCGTTGGTTCCGGTAAAGAGCTTATTATTGATGATAACTCCGCCACCGATTCCCGTTCCTATTGTAATTGTGACTGAATGTTCATACCCCTTTGCTGCTCCGGCAACATTTTCGGCTATAGCAGCACAGTTTGCGTCATTTTCCAGATATATCGGTACATCTATATGCTTCTGAAATGCTTCTTTAATATTTACATTTTTGAAATTCAGGTTGTTGTTATACAGGATAATGCCATTTTCCCTGTCATGAGATCCGGGGCTTCCGATCCCGATGCTGTATATATCTTTTTCAGTTAACCCGGCATCTTTCATGAGATCAAGAACCAGTCTGCACATGTCTTTAACTATTTCTTCTGACTTTCTGTTTCGTCCTGTTTTAGTGCTGGCTTTTTTCACTATCTTTCCTGCATCATCTACAATTCCGGCAGCAATATTCGTTCCACCGAGATCAACCCCAATATAATACATAAATTTCTCCCCTTAATCGTATTATTATAAATTTTAATCGTATTATATGATATAATACAGACTGGGTCAATAATTCCAGATTTTATGCCTTTTAAGTATATTATAAACGGTATTTTGAAAGGGTTTGCTATGATATTCGGTAAAAATGTGGTATTGCGTACCATATACTCCCATGAAGTCGAACATGTTTATGCGCTCATATCTAATATCAATACAAAAGGCCGTTACTGGCACCTTTCTTTCCCTTCTTCTGGAGAATTCATAAAAGAATTCAACAGAACAGGATTTTGGAATATTGACGAAGGTCGTATGCTTATTTTATCCCACCAGGGCGAATATATTGGTGAGATACTTTATTTTAGGGGATTGGAGTATCAATCTGGTTATGAGGTGGGATATGAGCTTTTTAGTCCTCAGTATCAAGGCCGCGGATATATGAGCGAAGCTTTGCTGCTTTTTTGCGCTTACATGTTTTCTATTCGTCCTATTAACAGGATTCAGGTAAATATGATGGAAGGAAATATTGCAAGTGAAAGAGTTGCTGAGAAATGCGGATTTACTTATGAAGGCACCATGAGGAAGGCAACATTCAATCAGGGCAAATATCATAACCTCAAGCTTTATTCTCTTTTGCGGGAAGAATGCCCGCCTCTCGAAAGTCTAATCATAAAATGAGTAATGGGGACGGTCCTCTTTACTCATTTTTTTACAATAAAAAGGGGTGACCGCGGGTCGCTCCTTTATGTTATTTTAGCTACTGAATGATCTTATTATAGACTTTTCGCTGCACTTAGAATGATACGTTGCGAACGATAAAAATGAGTAAAGAGGACCGTCCCCATTACTCATTATGTATTTATTTATATGGCGCTGGATAAAATATTTGCTATAATCCGTTAAATCTTTAATTAGAAAGGTTTGCGTATTCTATGATACCCCAGATAATAGCCAGGACAGTTTTTATGTATCTGGTGATAATAATTTCCATGAGGCTGATGGGAAAGCGCCAGATAGGACAGCTTCAGCCTTTTGAATTCGCTATTGCAGTAATGATATCGGATCTGGCTGTCATGCCGTTATCCGATAACAGTAAGAATTTGCTTCATGATTTGATCCCGATAATTGTATTGGTTATATGCCAGGTATTGCTTTCATTTCTTTCAATCAAAGGCGTTCGAATAAGGGAGATAATATGCGGAAAACCAATGCTTTTGATACGTGATGGCAAACTATTGGAGAAAAACATGAAAAGAGAAATGTATACCATAAATGATTTGACTGAACAACTGCGATTCAACAGTATACAAAGTGTTGGTGACGTTGAGTATGGGATTCTGGAGACAAACGGCCAATTAAGTGTATTTTTGAAAAGCGGAAAGAGACCCGCTACTCCCGAAGACTTCGGTTTGAATCCTTCCCATGAGAAATTCTGCCATGATATTATAATCGATGGAAAACTAATAGGAAGAACCCTTGAACGCCTGCATATCAAAAGAGAGTGGGTGGATCAGGCTCTTAAAGAGTATGGAGTAAATGACTACAAGCAAGTATTTTATGCCTATATAGATAATAACATGAAAATTCAAATGCAAAAAAAAGGTGAATATCTGGAATAGACCATATTACAGTCGTTTTCCCGAGTTGCCCAGCAGGCTTTCCACTATCGCCTTCATTATTTCCAGCTCGATTTGCTTAATATCTATTTTATCGGCATATTTTTTTATGGTTTCGGAATATTCAATATTAACTTTTGGTGGTTTTCTGGACACAGAGACCAGCTCATTTTTAAATTTGACCGTCCCGTCATCATAACTTACCTTGACCCAGAAATGCGGATCAAAGCTTTTCTCTCTTACAACCTCCGCTTTTAATTTGATTTCCAAATTTATACCCCCGCTTATCATAACTGTACTTTTTTTAATAATACGTGTAGTTTATTCCTTTTTAACATTTTACTTATTTCGTTGAAAAAAATCAATAGTCCTCACTTTATAAACCGTATTCCCAGTAATAAAACGAGATATAACAGCCCAACTATCGTCACCATACCATCCAGATAAGTAAAATGTATCGATTTAAGCCTTGTTCTGCCTTTTCCTCCATGATAGCACCTTGATTCCATCGCTTCGGCCAATTCATCGGCTCTCTTGAAGGCACTGACAAACAACGGCACCAATACAGGTATGAAGCTTTTTATTCTTGAAAAGATGCTGCCCGTATCAAAATCAGCCCCTCTTGAAGCTTGTGCCTTCATGATGCGCTCGGTCTCTTCCATTAAGGTAGGGATAAATCTCAAAGCTATGGACATCATCATGGCGATTTCATGAGCTGGCACGCCGATTCTCTCAAGAGGCTTCAAAAGCTTTTCGATCCCATCGGTCATTGTCATGGGTGTCGTAGTCAGCGTCATTAACGACGCGGTGATAACAAGCATAACCAGCCTGAAAAACAGCTTTATGGCCGATATTATTCCCTCATGGGTCATCTTCACAGGCCCAATAATTAATACTGGAGTGCCGCTGGTCAGGAATATATTAAGAAGTGCTGTTATTGCTAAAATAAATAACAACGGTTTTAATCCTTTTAACGTTTGTTTTATAGGTATGCCGCTGACAATAAGCAGAACGATTGTCAAAGCACCCATCATTACATATTCCTGCCATGTATTTATCATAAAGGTTGCCACCATTAAAAGGCCGGTCCAGATGATCTTTGTTCTTGGATCAAGGCGATGGAGTATTGAATTGCCCGGGACATATTGCCCCAATGTTATATTACCGATCATTTGCTGCCACCTCCGGCAGGAACATTCAAGACTTCCGTTATAAAATCAACAGCCTCATCAATAGTAAGTATGGTAGGAATCTTAAGTCCCGGTATCGTAAGCTCTCTGAACAGCTTGGTTATTTGCGGAATATCAAGATTATACTTCTGTAGTTCATCTTCCCGCCTGAATATATTTTCTGTAGTATCACACATGACTATACCGCCCTCGCTCATTACCGCGACCCGGTTGCAGAAGGCTGCTATTTCCTCCATATTGTGTGAGATGATGACTATGGTCGTCCCTTCTTTTTTATTTAGATTTGATAATATTTTAAATACTTCTGAACTGCCCTGAGGATCAAGACCGGCAGTAGGTTCATCTAAAATCAGTACCTTAGGCTCCATTACCAGGACCCCTGCTATAGCAACTCTTCTTTTCTGACCTCCCGATAGCTCAAAGGGCGATTTCTCCAAAAGCTCAGGAGCAATACCAAGAAGGTCAATCGTATGGAAAACCCTTTCTTTTATTTCATCCTGACTAAGTTTTAATTTATTGAGTCCAAAGGTTATATCCTTATAGACGGTCTCTTCAAAAAGCTGATGCTCGGGATATTGAAAAATCAGTCCCACCTTTCTGCGAAGCGCTTTAAGCTCTTTGCCTTCAGCTTTCAGGCCATCAACCTCCAATGTTCCCGAACCGGGTTTTAGGATCCCGTTAAAATGCTGAACCAGTGTGGACTTCCCTGAACCGGTCTGCCCTATGATCCCAAATCTGTCACCTGCGTATATAGTAAGGTTTATATCTTTCAGGGCTTTCCTCTCAAATGTGCTGCCTGGCATATAAGTATGGTAAAGATCCCGGACTTTTATAATTGGGTTAACTGTTGTATCATTATCTTGCAGAACAGCCTCATCAGACTTTAATTTGTCCAGCGGAGCTTTTTTGGTTTTTGTTGTAATATGCGAATCACCCAAAAATCTTTTCATAAGCTTTATCATTTCTTCCATGGTAACTGGCAAATAATCTGTTTTTATTCCTATTTGGTCCAGCTTAAATGCCAGTGCTGTGATCTGTGGGACATCGAGTCCTGCCCGCCTTACCGATTCCACTTTCTCAAATATCTGCCGCGGCGTGCCTCTGAGAATTATTCTGCCCGACTCCATAACTAATATTTGATCAGCCTCAACAGCTTCATCCATGCGATGGGTGATAAGCACGATTGTGATCCCCTTATCCCGGTTAAGTGAGCGCAATACACTCATCACCTCTTTGCGTCCAACAGGATCAAGCATTGAGGTAGCTTCATCAAGAACGATACACTTCGGGTTCATGGCCAGGATCCCCGCTATGGCGATTCTTTGCTTCTGTCCTCCCGAAAGCATATGGGGGGAATAATTCCCGTACGCTTCCATATCGACCATCTTAAGCGACTTGTCTACCATTACTCTTATTTCATCAGGAGGTATTCCTAAATTCTCAGGACCGAAAGCCACATCCTCCTCAACAGTAGTGGCTACTATCTGGTTATCCGGATTCTGGAAAACAAGGCCAAGGGTCTTTCTGATCTCCCAGATCAATTCGTGGTTATTGGTACTTATCCCGTCAACAACAACGGTACCTTTTCTGGGAATCAAAAGACCATTCATCAGCCGGGCAAGAGTAGATTTGCCTGAACCATTCCTGCCTAAAACAACAACAAAGCTGCCCTGCTCAATTGACATGGAAATGCCGTTGACTGCCTGTACTCCGATCTCGTCATCGTTTTGTGCCATATATTCATAATAAACATCTTCAGTTTTTATCATCTCACTCATCAAGTTCACCAATAACAATTCGGAAGCTGGAGGTTTGAGGCAGGAGATTCTTCGTCGCTCCGCTCCTCAGAATGACATAAAAGTATGTATAGCTATAAACCTCTAACCTCTTACCTCTAACCTCCGACATCCAACATCCAACCTCTAAATGCTAATAATGGAGAACGGTACAGCCCGCTCTCCATTATCAAAAGCAATCATTTTCTTTGAATCATACCAGTTCCAGTACCACGATATCGGCACCGTCGCCACGTCTTGCACCAAGCTTGTAAGAACGGGTGTATCCACCTTTTCTGTCTTTATACTTTGGAGCAATATCGTCAAACAATTTGTTCGTCAGGCTTATTGTATTGCCTTTTTCGTCCTTAACCCTGTAGACCCAGTTCATGATCTGACGTCTTGCAGCCAGGCGGGAAGGAGCATCGACCGTTTTAAGCTCGGTCTTTGTTTCCCTTTCCACAACCTCATACTTATTACCGTTCTTTGATGTTACGGTTTTAAGAATCTTGCGGCCTTTACTGTCTAAAACCGGAGCACTGATTGTTACATTCCTGGAAGCCGTAAAATTATCGCATTCCTTAACAGCGAGTGTAATAAGCTTTTCAACGATATCCCTGACTTCTTTTGCTCTGGTTTCAGTCGTCTCAATACGTCCGTGCTGGATCAGAGAGGTTACCAGTCCTTTTAACATTGCCTTACGCTGGTCCGTAGGTCTTCCTAATTTTTTATTTGCAGGCATTTTGCTTCCTCCCTATAAACCCGTTATTCTTAATCTTCATTAGAAGCAAGCTTTAAGTCAAGTGCTGCCAGCTTCTGAACTACTTCTTCAAGTGATTTGCGTCCGAGATTTCTAACCTTCATCATTTCTTCCTCTGTCTTACTGATCAAATCATCGACAGTATTTATCCCTGCTCTCTTTAAGCAGTTATAGGAACGAACCGACAAATCAAGCTCCTCGATCGTCATCTCAAGAATCTTATCCTTGGCAGGTTCTCCTTTTTCTACGAGAATCTCGGCATTCTTTGCTCTATCTGTCAAGTCAATAAACAGATTCAGATGATCACTCATGATTTTAGCGCCAAGACTGATAGCTTCATCAGGCGCAATAGAACCATCTGTCCAGACCTCGATACTAAGCTTATCATAGTCGGTTACCTGTCCTACACGGGTGTCCTCGACTGTATAATTCACCTTTGTTACAGGTGTATATATGGAATCCACCGGTATCACGCCAATTGGCTGGCTCGGAAGCTTATTCTTCTCAGCAGTAACATAACCGCGGCCATGACTAACGTTTATTTCCATGAAAAACCTGTTATTGCCGCTGATTGTAGCTATATGCAAATCAGGGTTTAAAATCTCAACATCTGAGTCTGGTTTTATATCTGCAGCCGTAATTTCACCTTCACCCTCGAAATCTATATACAGGGTTTTGGGCTGCTCACTGAAAAGCTTCAAGCGAAGTTCTTTTATATTGAGAATAATCTCAGTCATGTCTTCAACAACACCGGGGACAGTAGTAAACTCATGAAGCACGCCGTCAATTTTTATAGAAGTAACAGCAACTCCCGGCAGAGAAGAAACAAGAATCCTTCTGAGTGAGTTCCCCAATGTGGTGCCATATCCTCTTTCCAAAGGCTCTACGACAAACTTACCATATTTATTATCCTCTGAGATTTCAGTACATTCAATCCTGGGCTTTTCCATTTCGATCATCAGTCAACCCTCCTTGGGTTATTTTATTATGAGGGTAATCGCATATTGATTACTTGGAGTACAACTCAACAATGAGATGCTCCTGAACGTTAAGATCAATATCCTCACGGGATGGTAATGCAACAACCTTACCCTTAAGATTTTCCTGATCCACTTCAAGCCACTTTGGAACAACCTTTGCTCCTGTTACATCAAGAATTTCTTTAAAGCGGACAGATTTCTTGCCCCTCTCACTTACATCGATAGTGTCGCCGACCTTAACAATATAAGAAGGTATATTGAGTTTCTTTCCGTTAACCTCAAAATGACCGTGTGTTACAAGCTGACGTGCTTCAGCTCTTGTCGTTCCGAAACCCATTCTGTAAACAACGTTGTCAAGTCTGCTTTCCAGCAATTGCAACAGGTTTTCACCTGTGATACCCTTTTTCCTGTTTGCCATTTCAAAATACTTTCTGAACTGGCTCTCCAATAAACCGTAGAATCTCTTTGCCTTCTGCTTCTCACGAAGCTGTATGCCATATTCCGATAACTTCTTCCTCGCTGCGCCATGCTGACCGGGCGCATATGGCCTTCTTCCAACGGCACATTTATTCGAATAGCATCTCTCTCCCTTTAAGAAAAGCTTTTGCCCCTCTCTCCGGCAGAGCTTACATGATGCGTCTGTATATCTTGCCATCTATCCTTACACCTCCATTAAACCCTTCTTCTCTTAGGCGGTCTGCATCCGTTATGAGGAATAGGAGTCACATCCTTGATTAGATTGACCTCTAATCCAGCCGCCTGAAGTGCACGGATTGCCGCCTCTCGGCCGGCTCCTGGTCCCTTTACGTAAACCGACACTGTCTTCAGTCCATGCTCCATCGCAGCCTTTGCAGCTGTCTCAGCAGCCTGCTGAGCAGCGAAAGGAGTGCTTTTCTTGGAGCCTCTGAAACCCAGTCCTCCTGAACTTGCCCATGACAGAGCATTTCCCTGGACATCTGTTATAGTGACGATAGTATTATTAAAGGAAGACCGGATATGGGCTGCACCACGCTCTATATTTTTCTTTTCCTTCTTCTTCCTTGATCTTCTAACAACTTTAGCTGCTGCCATTTTATATATCGACCTCCCGATTACTTCTTCTTGTTGGCAATAGTCTTCCTGGGTCCTTTACGGGTTCTGGCATTTGTCTTGGTCCTCTGCCCGCGAACCGGCAAGCCCAATCTATGCCTGATTCCGCGATAACATCTTATCTCAACAAGTCGCTTTATGTTAAGCGCAACCTCTCTTCTCAGGTCACCTTCAACACTATATGATTTTTCAATTATATCTCGGAGCTTCGTGATCTCATCGTCTGTAAGATCACGTACGCGTGTATCGGGACTGATACCCGTCTTTGCTAAAATTTCATTTGACCGGGCTCTTCCTATCCCGAAGATATACGTAA
>JAAYNO010000051.1 GCA_012520855.1 Clostridiaceae bacterium
CCTATGAGGGACAGCATGCGAGTTTTTAATC
This sequence comes from Clostridiaceae bacterium, assembly GCA_012520855.1. GTDB lineage: Bacteria > Bacillota > Clostridia > DSM-8532 > DSM-8532 > DTU059. The sequence goes on from JAAYNO010000051.1 coordinate 32, forward strand.
ACATTGCTGATTTATTGCCCTTTTTCGTGCGGTTGCCGTTATATTTTAGCACAGCGGCTTTTCCATGTCAAATTATTTTATTGATGCGTGTTGTCCCGTGCTGTTCCTTTGTGATCTTAAGATTCACTTAAAAAGATGTCACTTCATCTGTTCCCAAGGGAAGTATTCTCACCGGCAAATGTCGAAGGACGACCGCTTGGGGTCAACGGGCTTATAAAGCAGCTTCCGGTAGTCAAACCGTACAGCATTGAGTTGAATCTCGTTTTGATTTGATAAAAGTAAATAATGTCGTTAGCAACTCTTTGGCTAGAGCTTTTTAACTACTATACTAGCTTAATCCTTTCTCCATCAGCTAATAATACCAGAAAAAGTGTAAGCTTGATTACAATAGTAAAATATGTCATTTATAATTATACATCTATTTTGTGATTAGTACAACAACATACGGATATCAATAATAGTAAAATAATTCCCGCACCACAATAAAATAGTACGACAATAAAATGAGTAAAGAGGACCGTCCCCTCTACTCATTTTATCCTGACGCCAAATATTTTCTTTGCGTAGGAGCCGACAACGGCGATATCATTATATACGGAAGGTGAGCTTTCGATGTTAACTCCCAGCGAAACTTTATCAAGATCTTCGCCGGTCATGGGGTCAAATAAGCGCATGAATCCGTCATATCCGCATAAAAGCGCATAGGTTTTTCCGTCGTCACCTTTTATGTCTACAGGAGAACTCCAGCTATAATATTCAAGCTCCCGAACCCATATTTCCTCGCCTGTCTTCTTATCCAGTGCCACAAGTTTTCCATCCATCTGGCTGCCGGTAAAACAAACGGGGAAAATTATCCTGTCGGCTATATCATCCTTGCCCAGCAAAGGTGTTCCCAAAACACCGCCATTGATACCCGAACGGTAATAACAGGTGTAATCTCTTTGCCATACCAGTTCACCTGTCAGGGCATTGAATTTGCGTATATTACAATCAGCCTTGCTTGCTTTGCCGTTGGCACAGCGTTTATCTACTTCATTCGCGGTATAGATGAAAACTCCGTCCTCTTCTTCCTCTATAACTATGGTGCTGTCGGTATCATCCCCGACATCGTACATCCATACAGGTTCAAGCTTATTTATGTCAAGGCAGAGAAGAGTTCCGCCGTTATCAACGGTATACATAAGATTTCTATAGATCGCGGGCGAGTTTTCTATGCCATAATCCGCTCCGGGGTTATTGTAAGAGGATTTATACTGGAATTTCGTCACTTCAGGAGAAATGGACAAAGTTCCATTTGCCTCGTCATATTTTGTGTTGAGCTTAGTCTTGTATATCAGACCGTTTTCACCTACATTGATCAATGTGTCTGTTTCCTTGCTCAATATGCCCGAAGAGTCAAATGCTCCCCATGATCCTCTATAGGATAAAGCGTCTTTCCCCATGATGCTGAATATTTCTTTCTGGTCTAACAGGCTATAAATTCTGTATTTGAAGTCAGTATATTTTCCGTTGTTTTCATTAAGACCCATTCCGGTATAGAAAAGCGGGTAGCCTCGGGGATCGACCATGCCTGTTCCTTTGACCGAATAACCAAGCTTTATTTTGTCACGGGTAGGCTTTCCCGTTTCAAGATCCAAAAAGTAAATATTGCCGTCAAGAATAGGGTAGATCACTTCGGTCAGGTCTTTATTCTTAAACTCCTCGTTAACATTCATAATATTTACTGTTTCTTTGGGCCAGTTGATTATTATAGGCTGTCCTGTCCAGCCTGAGCCAGGCCAATAACTGTTATGTGCGCTGATTGCACCGGTTTCCTGTTCCCAAATTATCTCTAGCTTTTTTTCTTTTAAGTCGCGAGTTCCATAAGCAGCAGAATCACGGAAGTTATTGCCTCTGAAGGTAGTCACGCCTTCTTGCCCGGTATAGGCTTTGGCTCTTGGAAACGCAAGAATATAATCAGGCTCATAGTCCACCTTTTTGTCATTCTGATAAACAGAATATGTAATTACTCCCCCATTACTGAATTTCTTCTGATAGGTTCCTTCAGAAACAGTGGTTCTACTTACATATGAAGGCAGCTTGGAAATATCCAGAACCAACTGTGCGGGATCGGTTATCTCGGGCGGAGGAGTCGGTTCAGGTGTGGGAGTAGGCTCAACAGTCGGCTCCGGTATAGTTGAAGTTGTTGGTGAAGGTGAAGTGTCCGACGATGGCGTGGGCGAATTTGCTGTAATATTCGGATCCAATTTCCCCTGATATATCAGCAGGCCTAATAACACAACTAAAGTTACAGCCAGAAGTATTACTACTGTGATCAATCTGTTTGTTTGACTGCTTCTATTATTTCTCATACTTATTCCTCCATAGAACACAGGAGGACGGTTCTTCTGTGTTCTTTTGATTTGCATCCTTATGTTATTCTGCATAGTAAAGGGTCTATAAAGATAAGATTCTTCACTACGCTGTGCTTTGTTCAGAATGACTATGGTGTTAACGGGAGCGCAATGCACGCCCTACTTGATTTTTATGCCAAATATTTTCTTTGCATATGAGCCCACAACAATCATATCATCATATACTGCGGGGGACGATTCTATGTTGGCACCCAGGCTTACTGTATCAAGGTCTTTACCGGTTTTTGGGTCAAACAGATGCAATAGTCCGTGAAAATCCGTAAAAAGACCATAGGTTTTACCTTCAGAACTCCTGACGGCAACAGGTGAACACCAGCTATAGGCATCTAACTGCCTTCTCCATACTTCCTCTCCGGTTTTTTTGTCCAAAGCCACAAGAATACCATCCTGCGCAGTACCGGTAAAGCATACGGTAAAAATAATTATATCACTGATATCGTCTTTTCCCAACAATGGCGTACCTAATACCCCTCCATTTATATAATAGCTGTATACGCAGCTATAATCCTTCTGCCATATCAAATCGCCGGTAAGGGCATTGAATTTGCGGATATTTGCATTCTCACGACCTTTGCTTATCTGGCTCCTTTTATCCACCTGATTTGCGGTATAAACGAATACCCCTTCATCTGTCACTTCAATAACGGGTGAGGAGTCGGTATCATCTCCCACATCATAAGTCCATACCGGTTTTAAAGTATTGAGGTCAAGACATTGAAAAATGCCGCCGTTATCGCAAAAGTACATGTAATTCTTGTAGTACGCAGGTGAATTTTCAATTCCCAGCTCAATATTCGTTGAATCCTTATACCTGTATTTTGTAAGCTGCGGTGCTACTGAGATCGTACCTGCTTCCCGGTCAAAGTTGGTATTTAGCTTGACCCTGTAAACCAAACCATTCTCAGCAGCTTCAATCAAGGTATCTGTTTTTTTGTCCAGGATGGCGGAGGAATCAAAAGCCCCCCATTTTCTGAACGCAACCGGATCTCGGCCTAGAATATCGTACATGGGAGTCTGGTCAATAAGGCTGAATATCTTGTATTTGAATTCTGTAATATTGTCTCCATTCTCATTTAAGCCCATTCCGACATAGAAAATGGGATATCCTCTCGGGTCCACCATCCCCGTTCCCTTCATCGGGAACCCTACGTTTATTTTTTCTCTTGTAGGTCTGCCGGTCTCTAAATCCAGGAAATATATGCTGCCGTCCAAAGTAGGATAAATCACCTCAACAAGATCCTTTTCCTTATATTCAGCTTTTATATTCATCATTTTTCTAATGTCTTCCGGCCAATTCACTAAAAGAGGCTGACCTGTCCAGCCTGTTCCGGGCCAGATGCTGTTTTCGGCTTTTATAACACCGGTTTCGTGTGACCACACGATCTCAAGCTTTTTTTCGTTTATTGTCCTGGTGCCGTAGGATGCAGTATCTCTGTAATTATTACCTCTGAATGCCGTTACGCCTTTAAGGTCGGCATAATCCTCCGATGAGCCAAAGCTTATTTCATCCTTTGGTATATATTCTACAGGCTGATTGTTTTCAAAAACCCAGTAATCCATCGTCGTTCCGTCGCTCTTGTAGAAAGTCTTGCTATCACCGTTGTACGCCATCGCACCGGTAAAAACCGCCGGGTCTTCCCAGGAGACATCAAGAACCGCACGGTCGGTGCTTTCCTCGGGCATGGGCTCGGGAGTCGGCCACGGGGTTGGATTGGGAGATACGGTTCCGGGCGGCTGTTGAGAAGTCTCAGGAACAGGGGTTGTGTCCGGGGTTGAAATTGGAGTCGAATTTCCGTCAGCCTTCAGATCATCAGATCTAAAAGAAAGCTTCCCTTTGACAGCAAGAGTTATTACAGTAGCGGTCATTGCTATAAAAATCAAAAAGGTTAAAAATTTAACCGGGTTAAATCTTCGTTTTCTTCTATAGTATCTCTTCATTACCTTGCACCTCATTTATTATTAGCTGGAGTAAATACCTGGTCTGTTATCCGGTCTACATATTCACAGTGGAATTATTGCCGATTACTACAGATAATACAATTATAAAGCATAAATCTATTTGCATTATAATTAATTAAGAAGACAAAGTCTATAACCCGCAGGAATTATTGATTGCCTCTTCGGCCAGAAACAAGCCTATGTATTTAGCGTTCTTCCAGACCAGAGTATCGAACTTTTTATCATTATGGGGCACATCGGTGTTATTGTATGGAGTCAGCTCTATGCAAAATGCAGGGCGCTGGAATTCAAGACGGAACCAGTTCTCATACCCGGCGCTGTATATTGATGGATCCTCTGAAACCGGCATCAATAAATACTTAGTAAGCTTCGAAAGCCTTTTGGCCATGTCTTTTGCTTCGGGAATCAAGTTGACTGTGCGTCTGTCAGCCCAGTATATAACATTTCCTTTGGAATGGAAGGATGCAGCCAGAATGAAATCATTGCTTCCTGACAGCTCCATCATGGCTTTTACCTCGGGCTCGGTTGCGAAGGATCCTCCCTTGAAACTCTCTGATGCAGGTTTGCCCACTTCATCATATTTCTTTTCCCACTCCGCAGGATACTGGCGGTTTAAGTCAACTCCGTTAATGTTAGCTTTCCATTCCCTGTAAGTATTTCTTAGCATAGCCATTGCTGCTACAGCCTGTTGATCTTCGACAGATCCAAGTCCGTTAATGACCAGATTAACGCCGTCAGGGTTCACCATGGGAACAATATATATGCATATTTGATCCAGGATGTCCCTGACATTGTATTTCCCGAAACTGCCTGAGCTGTGATATACTTTGGAGTACTCCTCAGTCATTTTCATAAGGTATGCGCTTGTTATATATTCTCTGGCATGGTGCGAACCGCATAGGATGATCTTTTTTTCTCCCCTGCCTAGTTTTATAAGAGTAAGATCCCTGCCTTCGACAGACTGACCTGCTGCATCCAGCGATATTATGTCAGGATATAAGTTTTTTAGCTCCTGGCTGTCTTTTATCATCTGGTCATATGTATAAGGGACATACGGGTTTACGATGCCCTTTTCCGGTTCGGGCTGAGTTGTCTGAGGCGATTCATCAGCAGGAGGTGGAGCAGGCGCAGCTTTCTCGGGCTCAGACTTCGGGGTCGATAAAGGTTCCTGTGTCTCTGCAGATACAGCAGTACCAGCAGGCTCAGTGATCGGAGAATGTTCAGGTGTATTAATCGTCTTGTCCGCAGGTTCCGATGTTCCCGCAGGTTCAGACCATTCTGCAGATTCGGGGGTTTCTACATGATTTGAACCCGGTTCCTGTTCCAAAGCTTCAACAGGCTTATTCAAGCCGGGTATAATACCCGTGTTCTCATGTATCTCTTTATGGCTGGCAATATCGTTACCGCGAGGTGTATACCCCTCCATATCAAGTCTCCCGCATGACGTTAAAAAACCCGACAAATAAAATACAGCAAGCAATAAAGCAGGTTTCCTTCTTAACCTTACTTTATGCTGCTGTATATGAATAATAGAACTGTGATGCCCAAGGTGCTCAAACATGCGCTGTCTCCTCATGATGCTTCGTACTTCCAGGCAATGGGGATACATCGCCGCTTCACGGATCCGGTTTGCTGCGGAGTGTCCCCGTTATCAAGGCGCGCACTGCACGCTCCTACAATTTTCAACTTCAAATATCTTACTTCCGGCATCTAATCAAAGAAAATATGCGACTCCGGCTTCAAATATCCTTTGATCCTTTTTCCCCGGAACATTCATGAAGGTATTTGGAGTAAAGCGCTCATCATGCGCCATTTTCCCAAAGATCCTGCCATCCTTGCTGGTGATACCTTCAATAGCCAAAACTGAACCATTGGGATTGAAGCGGATATCCATGGTTGGATTTCCGTCAAGATCCACATACTGTGTGGCAATTTGGCCTGACTTCTCCATTTCAAGCAGAACAGACTCACTGGCTACAAATCTGCCCTCACCGTGAGAAACCGCTACAGTATATATGTCACCGACCTGAACATTTGAAAGCCATGGTGACAGGTTTGAGGCAACCCTGGTCTGAACCAGAGTGGAAACATGGCGGCCGATCGTATTAAAGGAAAGCGTGGGGCATGTTTCGTCCAGCGGCCTGATTTCACCGTATGGAAGAAGACCAAGCTTAACAAGAGCCTGGAATCCGTTGCATATCCCCAGTATAAGGCCATCCCGTTTTTTCAGAAGATCCATGACCGCTTCGGCCAAATAAGGATTTCTGAATACGGTGGCAATGAATTTGCCCGATCCGGCAGGCTCATCACCGGCGCTGAATCCGCCGGGAATCATTATAATATTGCTTTCATCAATACATTTCTTCATTTCAGCAATTGATTCTTCAATTTCAATTGCCGTCAGATTTCTCAATACCAAGACTTCAGATATGGCACCGGCTTCATCAAATTTACGCTTTAAATCATACTCGCAATTCGTTCCCGGAAATACCGGTATAAAGACTCTAGGCCTTGCTATCTTAATGCCTCCCTTTTTCCTGCTGCCTGCCTTATAACTGATGACTTTGATCTCGCAGGCATCACCGTCGGTAATTGTCGGGAATATCTTCTCAAGGGGTTCCATCCAGGCAGAAAGCAGCTCATCTATCTGCATGGTGCCCCAGTTTGTCATGATAACCGGTTCTGAAATGGTGGTTCCGATATAAGTGTAATCTATTCCTTCAAATAATTCTGTTATGTCCTTTCCGGCCTCGATCTCAACTACCAGTGAACCGTAATCCAGCATAAAGAAACGATCAAATCCAATATCTTCAAGCCTGACACCTATACCGTTGCCAAAGGACATCTTGCTGATAGTCTCGGCTAAACCTCCTGCTTTTATGGAGGATGCAGATAGAATCTCTCTTTTGCCGATCAATTCGTTAACTCTTGTATATGCCGAATCCAGAGAGTTAAAATCGGGTAGATCCAACTCATCCTTTTTAATTGGTATAAGCACGATGGAGCTTCCGGCTTTTTTGAATTCCGGTGAAATCGCAAAAGTCACATCTGTGGGAACTAACGCAAAGGATACCAGAGTAGGAGGAACATTCAAATCCTTAAATGTGCCTGACATGCTGTCCTTTCCCCCTATTGCGGGAACCTTCAGTGAATATTGAGTGTAAAATGCCCCCATCAAAGCCGAAAAAGGCTTGCCCCATTTTTCAGGATCACTGCCCAATTTCTCAAAATACTCCTGAAGAGTTAGTCTTGCCTTCTTATAATCGCCGCCAATAGCGACTAATCTGGCCAATGATTCTACAATTGCATATACTGCACCATGGAATGGGCTCCATTTTGAAACGTCAGGGTTAAATCCAAAGGTCATAATGGTACCGGTGGTGGTATTTCCGTTTTCCACAGGCAGTTTTGCGATCATTCCCTCGGCCGGCGTAAGCTGGTGTCTGCCACCTAAGGGCATCTGAACCGTACCGCCTCCTATGGTGCTGTCAAAGCGCTCTACAAGGCCTTTCTGGCTGCAGACATTCAACCTTTGGAGATTTTTCTTCCATGCTTTCAAGGGATTGTTTCGCAATTCTTCAATTTCCTGCGGCAGTTTTTCAAGGACACTGCCGGATATTTCGGCTCCGTTTACCTTAACTGAAGTGCTTTGCTTAACTCCGTTCGTATTAAGAAAATCCCGGCTGATATCAACTATGGTCTTTCCGCGCCAACTCATTTTAAGGCGCCCGGAGTCATTGACCACAGCGACCTTCGTCGCCTCCAGATTCTCTTTCCTGGCTTCTTCAATAAATTTATTGACATTTTCGGGGGAAACCACAACAGCCATTCTTTCCTGTGATTCAGAAATAGCCAGCTCGGTTCCGTCAAGACCCTCATATTTCTTTGGTATGGCATCAAGATTGATATCCAGCCCGTCGGCAAGCTCTCCGATGGCAACCGATACACCGCCCGCTCCAAAATCATTGCATTTCTTTATCATTCGGGAAACAAATGGTTTTCTGAACAGGCGCTGGATTTTTCTTTCTGTGGGGGGATTACCCTTCTGCACTTCGGCTCCGCAGCTTAAAAGCGAATCCTCGGTGTGTTCCTTGGAAGACCCTGTGGCCCCTCCGCAGCCGTCACGTCCAGTGCGTCCGCCCAGCAGGATTATAATATCCCCGGTCTCGGGAATCTTTCTTACCACACTGCTCCGGGGAGCCGCTCCTACCACCGCTCCTAATTCCATTCTTTTGGCTACATAATCGTCGTGGTAGATTTCAGCGACCATACCTGTGGAAAGTCCTATCTGATTGCCATAGGAACTGTATCCATGAGCTGCCGTGGTAGTTATCACTCTTTGTGGCAGCTTTCCGGGCAGGGTCTCAGAAAGCGGTATCCTTGGATCTCCCGAACCGGTAATACGCATGGCCTGATAAACATAGGAACGTCCCGAAAGAGGATCCCTTATGGCTCCTCCCAGGCATGTGGCCGCTCCGCCGAATGGCTCTATTTCGGTGGGGTGATTATGGGTTTCATTCTTGAACATTACCAGCCATTCTTCAGGTTTATCATCTATTATGGCATCAACTATGATACTGCAGGCATTGATCTCATCCGATTCATCCAGATTGTCAAGATCACCGGTAGATTTTAAGTATTTCATAGCCAGAGTTGCAATATCCATCAGGCAAATATCCCTGCTTTTATTCAAATAAACCTGTTTTCTTACATCTACATACTTTTCGTAAACATCTCTTATTTTATTTGAGACAGGATTTGTGCCGAACTCAACCTCTTCTATTTTGGTATGAAACGTTGTATGACGACAATGATCTGACCAGTATGTGTCTATCATACGAAGCTCGGTAACAGTCGGATCACGGTGCTCAATATCCCTGAAGTATTCCTGACAAAACAATAGATCTTCCATAGACATCGCAAAGGACATCTCAGCCGACAAGCCTTTTATCTGCTCAGGTTGCATTAGGATAAAGCCTTCAACTTTTTTGACCTCGGACGGGACCGGATACTCCTCTTTCAATGTTTCAGGCTTGTCCAAAGAAGCAAATCGGGTTTCGATCGGGTTTATCAAAAAGTCTTGTATCCTTTTGTATTCCTCGTCCGTAATATCACCGGAGAGAATAATAATCTTTGCTACTCTTATGTCCGGCCTCTCGCCATGGATTATCATCTGTATGCATTGAGCCGCCGAGTCAGCTCTCTGATCATATTGTCCGGGAAGATATTCAATAGCGATGATACGGTCATTTTCAGGTATTGTGATGTTTTCCTCATATATAATATCAACAGGAGGTTCAGAAAAAACTATTATTTTCGCTTTTTCATAATCGTTGTCGGTTATTCCCTCCACATCATAACGCTGTAGAATCCTAACCTTTTCTAATCCCTTTATGTCAAGGTTCTCCTTGATATCCATACAGAGTCTGGAGGCTTCTATATCAAAGCCTGGCTTCTTTTCGATATAAACCCTTTTTACAGCCATTTTTCAACCCATCCTTCTTTATTTATAGAAATGTGTCCTGGCAATGCTAAAATTATAATAACTATTATATTGACATCACCCGTTGCCGAAATCAGAGATTTCGAACGGGCACCCGAGTCATTGAAATTCGAGAATTTTCCCCTTTTTATCAACTTGATAATTTAAGAAGCACCTGCCTATCGAAGTAGTTAGGTATACATCTCCCTCTCATTATAATTCATTATTGTCTTTAAAAAAAGTTTTTTATGTGACTAATAGATGACGCAATATGGTAGGATTGATTGTGACATTTTACCTAAAGAGGTATTGACTCCACCGCTTTAAGGGCTGATCCCGAAAGAAGCGCATCTATATTGGGAAAGATTCCGGCAGGCAGATGGGGATCACCCGATGATTTAATGGGTCCTGTCGTCTTTCTTGCTTCTGAAGCATCTGATTATGTGAACGGTTATACGATTGCCGTTGACGGCGGCTGGCTCGCCAGTTAGATCCTGGGTTTTGAGTATATACGTGTCAATAGAAAATATAGACTGGACACTGGTAAGCATATAATATTTCGTAATAAGAATAAAGCCTTCAGAATATACTATAAGGCATATATCAGGCTTGCATAAGCATGAGCTTGAATTATTCAAGCTTTTTTTCGAATCGCCGCAAAGCCGAATGGAGGTTTTATATGGCTGAAGGCAGCATAAGACATATGTACCCGGGTGGAAATACCCCACTTGGTTTTTATAGCTATTACAGGTATGTTATTGACAGCCAGCAGGCAAACAGAATTTTTATACTAAAGGGCGGCCCCGGAACAGGGAAAAGTACCCTGATGAAAAAAATTGGCCTTGAACTTGCCAGACAAGGATATGACATAGAGTTCATGCATTGCTCCAGCGATAATAACAGCTTGGATGGCGTGGTGATCCCCAAGCTTTCTATAGCTGTTATTGACGGTACTGCCCCCCATATAGTCGATCCTGTTTATCCCGGCGCTGTTGATGAAATAGTCAATCTGGGGCAGTACTGGAAGGTTGAGGGTATCAAGGAATCAAAACAAGACATTATTCGTGTGAATAAAACAATCAAAGAGAATTATCAGCGCGCATACCGTTATCTTCGTGCTGCCTCCTTCCTAATGGAAGATACAGAAGCGATATTCGAACAGATACTTGATAAAGGGAAAGAATATCTTTTTATTTATGAACTGAAACAAACACTGTTTGGTCAGGGCTTACCTGCCAGGATCCCCGGGAGGCAGCGCCGTTTGTTTGCCGCCGCCATCACTCCCAATGGATTTACTGATTATTTGAACAGCCTGTGCTGCGGCAATAAAATAATAAGATTGTATGCACCTGCAGGCAGCAGCACCGGGAGGATCCTTGAAAGTCTAAAGGAAGAGGCACTGATTCAGGGCTATGATATCGAAACCTATTTTTGCCCCATGTCTCCGCAAAGGATCGATCACATTGTAATCCCATCTCTGAAGGTGTCAGTGATTACAGCAAACGAATATCAAGACATTAGTGAAATCAACGGTGAGAACTGTACAACATTCAATATGAATGATTTTTTTAGTGACAATGCACTTAAAGCTTTTGAGAGCCATTTATATTTTAACAGAATCAATACTGATACCCTTATTCAAAAAGCCGTAGAATCGATCGCTGCATCAAAGGCATGTCATGATGAACTTGAGAAGTATTATATTAAAAATATGGATTTTGATGAATTAACCGAAGTGAAAGAAACTATCATTGACCGGATACTTGGATTTTCCTAAGCAATAGACATAACGATCTCAAGGGCAAAATGACTATTGTCGTGTTTTACGACCATATTGCCATTGTATTTCTTAACGGTCCTTTCTATGCTCTGCATACCAAGTCCATGAATACCCGGAGATACCTTCGAGGAACGAAAAAATTTGCCCTCCTTTAAAAGCGGCTTGTCAAAAGTATTTGTGACAACGATAATAAGGTATGAATCCCGATAATTCATTGAAAGTTCGATTTCTCTATTAAGTGATTTGTTTTCTATCCGCCTGCAGGCCTCAATGGCGTTATCCAGAGAATTCCCCAGTATTGCACAAATATCGTTATAGGCAACATTGATATTAGACGGCAGATTGAGCATTTGTTTAAAACTGATACCGTGTTTCTTGGCGATATTCGATTTATCGTTCAAAAGGGCATCTATTACAGGATTGCCTGTATCAACGATCTTTTCGGTGTCGGATACATTTACAAGGTTTTCTATGTATTTTCCCAGCTCTGTCCCTTTATTGTATTTGTAGAGATTATACATACAATTGAGATGGTTTTTAAAATCATGGATGACCTCTGACAGGATCTCCCTGTTTTCGGCAAGCTTGTTATAATGATTGATCTGCATTTCAAGTTGCTTTTCTATCATTTGATATTTGTATTCCTTGTCAAAATAACGCGTAATCGATTCAAAGATTGTAAAAACAATAGCATTAATATACATTAAACCCAAAAAAGCGAACATTATAACAGGCGAATCCGTATTATAGGCTCTTGCTAATTCAAAAATTATGATTGATATGAAAATACTGATTGCCGGTACAAATAATAAAAGAGCAATGTACAGTCTTCCTCCTTCTCTTACATATGATCTTCTGAAATTGCAAATTATTTTTATAGCTATCAATGACAATAAATTCTTTATAACGACACCGGCTAACTTAAGTGCAGGATTAGTCTGAATGATATTTGGATCGAATTCCAAACTCAGAACAAGGATATAAACTGAAATAAATTCTGCAACCACCAGCAAAGCCAGCAACAATATGCAGGTAAACAGCCGATGAAAGAACTTTCCTTTATACAGGATTAAGGAGAGGATCACCGTAACTGAAAAAAAGTTTATAATAACAGCAAGGGGGACACTATATAAATAAGTGCTCACAACAAAAATCAAAGCAAAAGCACTGGAAAAAGCGATTAATTTCTTTGATATCGACAACTCTTTCTCTTCAAGAAACCCATCCAAAAAGGTCTTGATAAGTATGATTTCGAAAAGCGTTGTTCCTGCCTCAACCAGTAGCCATAGAAAATTATCAATCATATGGAGCACCTCGCAAGATAACTGGTAAAACTATCAAATACATATTTATAACGTCTTTCGCTTAATGGCAACACCATACTGTTCTTTAATACTACATTGCTCTTGTTTATTCTTTGAATATACGCCATATTTACTAAATATCCTTTATGTATTCTGACAAAATCATATTTCTTCAATTTTTCTTCCTCTTCTGCCATATTTGCATAATAGGAATACTGTTCCATGGCAGCATGAATATTGATCTTACGAAGGACGCTTTCCAAATATATTATCTTGTCTATATCCAGGCAAAGATTCCCATATTCTTTCGTAAAAAATGAGTACTTTCTTGTTCTGGTATTTGAAATTTCCATCAAAGCACGATTAAAAACATATCGGAACTTTTCTTCCGAAACGGGTTTAATAATGAACCAAAATGGACGGTACTCAAAACAGTTAAGTATGTAATCACCTAATGATGTAATAAAAATTATCATGGCCTTATCGTCAAATACCCTTATTTCTTTTGCAGTTTCAAAACCGTTTATTTTGTCCATTCTGATATCCAGATAAACCAAGTCATAGAACTTACCTTGTCTGTAAGCCTCTAATAGCTCTTCTCCGGAAGAATATCTGTCGATGACAACCTGGCTGATGTCTTTCTCACAAGATGACAGATATTTTTTTGCATAGCCGACTAAAAGATCCAGATAAACTTTTTCATCATCACAAAATGCTATCTGCATTATTTCCCCCGCATTAAAGATAGGTAAATCACATCGCGATCTAACAATCTGATCAATATAATAGTAATTACCAAAATTATCATAGCAGAACTGTTTATACTTTTTCAATGCCTCTCCCCACATTCTATTAGTATTACAGTAAAAAAACAAAATTTTAAAGTTTTTTGATGGATCTGTTATTTCAATATAAATCCCAACCCGGTTTATAGCAGGGTTGGGATTATTTTTCCGGTTTTTTAGTATAATCTATTGCAAATATGATGCCATTTTTAAGTCGTATCTTATCAATGCTTCAACATTCTTACTTTGTCGGGCATTTCAGGCTGATTAAGCCAATAAACGCAGCTTGTAAAATTGCTTAGGAATGCAGCTGAAAATGCTAATGCAGCAAGTACTTTTGCCAGAAATAAACCAAAACCCTTAATCATTGTATTCACTCCTTTCGTTTAAAACTAAGGCTAAAGCCAACACAAACGAAACACTGATCATGACCAGAGAAAGTACTATAGCGACCTTAATAAACTGATTGAAAAATATAGATATTGAGTAAATCATAAAGCCGTACATAAGTGCAATGATTCTGGATACGAGACGAAACTTTTTATATTCGTTGCCTTCAAAAGATCTGTTTTTGTGCTCTATGGGTGCGAAGATAAATATAAAAATCAGGCAGGCTCCTGCTGAAATCATAGAAAACAAGCGGTTATACTCTGCAGGCAAGAAGTAATACGCAGCCATGGACAGTGCATATATAGCTGTAAAGCTCAGAACGCAGCCTAACTGAGTTTTAGCGTGATAACCTCCGCAATAACACCTTAGTAAGGCAAACCCGAACAAATATATCAATGTCTCAAATAATAAACCCGCAACTAAACCGATAAACAGAATAAGAAAAAAGTTTATTACAGTAGAAAACATAGCAAGGAGGCCGTAGATGTAAATCTCCCTGTCATCGTTTCTGACAATATTCTTTTCAATGAGAAAATTTGTCAGCTTATCCGAAATTCTCTGCATCATATTGATCACTCTTGATTTGGTTGATTTGCTTCATGCATTTTTTATGCGGTAATAATGCGCCTAAAATGATCACAATATATCCGGAAAAGCATTGTGCCCTGACAATGCTCTATCCGAATATAGTGCCGGAAGCGCGCTTTGATAAAAACAGAATCAGTAATAAAAATTTTGCATATCCAGCGGGGGGGGTGCAGGAAAGCAATTTTTATCTTCTTCTCTTATCAATACTACTTACTTAACCGGTACAGAATCAAAGTAGTTTTTGCGCGACCAATCAACTTAAATATGAATATACTATAAATAAAAATTTTGTGTTGCCAAATGTAATAAGTGCAGCCTGAAATGTAATAAGTGCAGAAAAACATAAAAATATGCTGACAGAATAAGTCATAATTAATACAATATAGAAGAAAAAACGGGCATCATTTTATATGACACCCGTTCTTTTGATTTCAATATTTTTTAATCTCTGTCTTCATCAAGGATCACTTCTACGGTTTTATACTCTCCATCGCTGGCCCTGCCCCGTTCAGGCAATCTGTAAAGTTTGATCGTTACTTTTTCCCCTGCTTTATGCTTATTCTTTTCCCTTTCAAGTTCTTCGAATGTTTTGATCGAAACGCCATTAAATTCGGTAAGTATGTCTCCGGGTCTTATTCCAGCTTTATAAGCAGCGCTGAGAGTTTCAACATCATAAACCAGGATACCTTCCGGAACATTGTTCTTTTCTGCGATCTCCGCGTTAAATCTTGTGTCTACGACAATTCCAAGTTTTGGCCCGCCGGGTATATATCCGTTCTTAATAAGGTTTTCAGCAACCTCTTTAGCTGTGTTGGAAGGAATTGCAAACCCCAGGCCCTCATAACCGGCTCCTCCAATTTTAGAGGTGTTTATGCCGATCACCTTACCTTCCGAGTTCAATAGGGCCCCTCCGCTATTACCGGGATTTATTGCGGCATCAGTTTGTATTAGTCTTAAAACTTTGCCATCACTGAATTCCATCCTGCGGTTAAGTCCGCTTATAATTCCCGAAGTAACCGAACCCATGAATTCTAAACCGGCAGGATTACCGATTGCTATCGCCTTTTGCCCGATCTTAACCTGATCTGAGTCAGTGAATTCGGCAGCGGGAAGCTCCGAGGCATTGATCTTCAAAACTGCGATATCCGTATTTGCGTCTCTTCCGATTACTTTAGCTTCATATGGATCATCAACCTGATTCGGCAGAATGACTTCGATTTTTGCATTCTGTGCAATAGAATTACCGCTTGATCTTGCCATTGCGTTTTCTATCACATGATTATTTGTTATGATATATCCGTCGCTCCTGTAGATTATTCCGGAGCCCTGCCCCTCATTTCTGGTAGAACCAAAAAACCTGTCGCTGATAATATATGTGACCTTGATCCCAACTATTGACGGGCTGACTTTTTCGGCTACCACAGTTTCTGCCGATGTAGTCTCATCTATTATTTCAATTCGCCTGATCCCACCATCTTCATTTACCAGTGTACCGCCTGAGTTACTGGTATTGTTCCCCGTATAGTTCTGAGGAAGTCCGTATGTGAAATAAGCTCCTACGATCCCGCCTGTCAGCAGCGAGCTTATCAAAGCAACAATAAGCATAGGAGCAATGAGGGCCTTAAGCTTTCCCTTGGTGGGCTTTTTATAGCTTTCATTGTAAAACCCGGCAGTTTTCAAATCGTCATATCGGTCATACCTGTTTTCGGGTCTTTGATAAGCATAGTCATTTTCGCTCTTGTAATAACTATTTGTATAGCCCCATCTGCTGTCTGTACTATTTTGATATAGATCATTTCTGTTATTATCTTCCATGACACCTGCTCCTTTCATAAGAATCTCCGACAGGTATAATTATATCCATCAATTTTGACATAGGTATGAATAAAATGTTAACTTTAGTATTGCTCAGATTCGGATGCCCTACACAGGGTAAAAATGAAACGAGAACCATGTCCTTCTTCACTTTCCACTTTAATAGACTCGTTATGTGACACAATTATATTTCTGGCGATAGCAAGACCAAGACCTACGCCGGAGCGATCGGTGCTTCTGGATTTATCTGTCTTGTAAAATCTTTCAAAAATATTCGGCAACTCATCTTTTGGAATGCCGCTTCCTGTATCTTCAACTGAAATAACGGCCTTATCCTTTTCCAAATAAGTTTTTATCCGTATTTCACCATCGACAGGCGTAAATTTGATTGCATTATGAAGAAGATTTATAAGGACCCTTTGGATAGAATCCATGTCCGCATGGACAAATAATCTCTCAGTCTCAAAATCAGCTTTGAATTCCAGATTTTTTTCGATCAACAACTGCTGCAGGCTTATGACACAATGCCTTATCAATTCGTTAATGTCAAAATCAGTCATGTTCAGTATAACCTCTCCAGCCTGCATTTTTGCAAGATCCAACAAATCATTGACCAGATTCTGCATCCTGCGGACTTCATCTCTTACTATGGACAGATAGTATTCCTGTTTTTCGGCTGGGATCACCCCATCCAATATGCCGTCAATAAATCCTTTTATTGTAGTTATTGGAGTTCGAAGCTCATGGCTGACATTTCCGATAAAATCACGCCTCATTCTTTCCAGGTTTTCCAATGCCAGAACCATATCGTTGAAGCTGTCTGACAGCTCCGCAATTTCATCCTTTCCCTTGACATTTATCCTCCCTGAAAATTCTCCCGAAGCGACCCTTCTGGCCGCAAGCTTGATTTGGTTGACAGGCCTTGTGATCCTCCTGCTTAACAGCCCTGACAGCAATAACGAAATCATCCCGCCCAAAAGACCTGAAATAATAAACATAACAATTATTGACGATTTAAGTCTATAAATGCTGGGAACTTTTGTATGTATAAGTATTACTCCGCTGGCATTCATATCGTAGGGAGGAATATTGCTTATGGTAAAATGCTGTTTGTGCGTGACCCAATCTACACCGGTGTTTTTAAACAGTCCAAAAAAATCTCCCACCTCAAATTTACTGCTCAATATCGAATATTGCCGCTCATCAGGAAGACTGAACCATCCATCATCCGTTATGTCCAGCTTTTCATGAAGGTAATCGGGAATATCAGAATAAAAAATGATAGCTCCATCGTCTCCGACGATCCAGATAAGTGAATCATTGTTATTGGCAAGAGTCTGGATAAAGCTTGTGAATAAATAGGGATCGTGCAGGGTTTGTCTTTTCAGTGAAGTATCCAGCGCAGTTATAACCTTTTCTGATATTTCCTCCAGTTGCTGTGCTTTTTGTTCGGTTACCATGTTATTAAGGCTGTAATTCATGATCACGCCTGTTATGATAAAGCTTATGACCAGAACTGATATCACTAACGCCAGGATCTTGCTAAACATTGTTTTTAGCATCATATACCCATGACCCGCCCTCACACATTGACTTCAGAAAAATATATTCCCTGAAGGCAGTGGCAAGGGTCAGCAGACTGTGCGAATAGACTGCCTGTTCCTTTCTTACTGTTATTCTTCATTTTACCTCAAATTTATAACCTACACCCCACACCGTCTTGATCTGCCATTTATATCCGCCCTGCTCAAACTTCTCCCTTAATCTTTTTATGTGAACATCCACCGTTCGGGTATCCCCATAAAAATCGAAGCCCCAGACATTTTCCAGAAGCTGTTCCCTGGTATATACTTTATTAGGGTTTGATGCCAGGAAAAATAACAATTCAAGCTCTTTTGGAGGCAATTCAATATCTTTTCCGCTCAGCTTTACGGTGTAATTCGATTTGTTAACCACAAGACCGGGAAATACAATTTGTTCCGGAGCGTCTTCCTGCCTGTCATATCTTCTCAGTACCGCCCTGATACGAGCAACCAGTTCTTTGGGTTCAAAAGGCTTTACCATATAGTCATCTGCGCCGAGCTCCAATCCCAGAACCTTGTTAAAAGTCTCATCCTTTGCTGAGAGCATAATAATAGGGATTGTGCTCAATTTCCGGATTTCCCGGCAGACTTCCCAGCCATCCATACCCGGAAGCATTATATCAAGTATAACTATATCCGGAGCTTTCTCTTTAAACAGTTCGACAGCTTTTCTGCCGTCATGGCAAACCGTCACCTGAAAATTTTCTTTTTCAAGATAGATCCTCTCAAGCTCACATATATTGACATCATCATCAACAACCAGGACATGTGCTCTTGTACTCATTAATACACCCGATCCTTTTTATCTTTATTCTGTTATAATCGGGGCTGTTATTGTTTGGATCCTATGCCCAGGATTACAATATAAGGTCTGTCATAATAATGGCATATCATTGGATAGCCCCGCTAAAACAATTATTACTTATAACTTATGAAAATTCAAGGAGTCGCAAGTCAATAATAATTTAATAATTTATAAACTATTTTATTTTAATCCCGTTACAGACGCACGATAGATGACCGTCCGAGACTGATTGAAAAATCCGGGTCTTGTCGTTCTGAATGAAGAGAAGCGAAATGAAGAATCTTAAAACCCGCATTAATAATATAAAA
>JAAYNO010000007.1 GCA_012520855.1 Clostridiaceae bacterium
AACACCATCGATCAATATGCTTCCTTCAGTTGGCTCGTAAAAACGGCAAGCCAGGTTGACGATCGTTGTTTTCCCCGATCCTGTTTCACCTACCAGTGCAATAGTCTCACCGGCTTTTATGCTGAGATTAAAATTTTCAAGTATATTTCCCCCTTCTTTATAACGGAAGGTAACATTCCTGAACTCGATATTCCCAATAAAAGCAGGCCATTCTTCCCTATTGGAATCGAACATGCCGCCAAAACGCTCTATAACCTCCTGACTGTCGATAATATCGTTTTTTGTATCCAGCAGGGTTACTACTCTCTCGGCAGAAGCCTGAGTATACTGAAGCTCTGTAAAAACTCTGGCAAATTGTTTGACAGGTTCGAAAAACTGTACCGCATAGGAGCTGAAGGCAACTATGGTCCCGTAGCTGATTGCATATTCTCCTATCTGGGAACCACTTTTCCAGAGGACAAGGCCTGTGGCTATACTTCCAAGAAACAAAATTATCGGCGTATAGATCGATGAGATAGTGGCGGCCTTTACCGTAAAGTTTTTCATCTCGGTGGTCAAGCCTTTGAACTCATTTAACATATGCCCTTCAATGCTCAGGGACTTAATGGTCTTTGCTCCCGTAATACCCTCATTAAAACCTGCTGTTATCTGGGAGTTGAGCTTTCTGGCTTTTCTGAAATTATGCAGTATGATCTTCTGGAATATCATACTTATAATCACCAGGAAAGGAACTACCGATAAAACTAAAAGTGCATAGCCGACATGGGTTATCAGCATCATGACAGTCATAATGACAATCAGGAATATAGACCAGAAGAAGTCGACCAAATGCCAGGATAAAGTAACTCCAAGCCTTTTTACATCTGATGTGAGCCGCGCCATGATCCAGCCAACCGGGGTTCTGTCATAGTATGCGATGGAAAGCTCCTGCAGCTTATTAAAAGCAGCTTTTCTTATATCATACGGTATACTGTTTTCCACCTTGCCCGCGTTAAGTATCATCAGCCTGACATTAGCAGCCTGAAATACCACCAGACCTATTACCAGTATGCAATAGTAAGGAAATCCGTCAAGATTGCGCTTTGCTGCAAACAAATCAATAGCATACTGGTTGAGCTTTGGAAAAATAGCGTCAACCAGAGCAAGCAAGATCATTTGTATTATTAAAATTAATATTTCTTTTTTATAAGGTTTCGCGAATACAAGCAATTTATTGAATGTATCAAGATCAATTCGTTTGCTGTATTCCTGTTCTTCATAATGCATAAGAGTGTCACCTTCTTTTTAAGCAATATCTTCGCCAAGAGAGCTTTGGATCTCCCAGATCCTCTTATATATCCCGTCTCTGGAAACAAGCTCTTCGTGGCTGCCTTCTTCGGCAATCCTTCCCTTGTCGATAACCAGGATTTTATCGGCTTCAGCCAGTGTTGTGATTCGGTGGGATATTATAATAGTAGTCGTTTCCTTGCTTCTTTCCCTCAATGCCTGTCTGATTTGGCTGTCGGTTTCTGTATCGACTGCGCTTAAGGAGTCGTCGAATATCAATATCGGGACATCCTTCGCTACCGTTCTGGCTATAGCTATTCGCTGCCTTTGGCCTCCGGAAAGAGTCACTCCTCTTTCTCCCACAATTGTCTTATAGCCGTACTCAAATTCCTCTATCGAATCGTGAACCGAGGCAATGCGCGCGGCTTCATAAACACTTTTGTCATCCTTCAGATCTTCTCCGATCCTTATATTCTCGATAATAGTTCTTGAAAAGAGGAATGGTTCCTGAAGGACTATTCCTATATTCTTTCTTATCCATTCGCGGCTGATATCCAAAAGCTCTGTTCCGTCAATGGTTATATGCCCCTTCTGGTAGTCGTACAGCCTTAAGAGCAAATGAACAAGAGAGCTTTTACCCGAGCCGGTAGCACCTAGGATTGCCACAGTAGAACCTTTGTCGATCTTAAAGCTGATACCGTCAAGAACGGGTTTGCCTTTCTCATATTCAAAATACACATCATCAAATACAATTTGCCCATGAATGGGTATATCATCAAGACCTTTCTGATAATCTTCGGGACTGGAATCAAGGATCTCAGTTATTCTTCCCAAGGATACAAATGCCTGCCCCATGAACCCCATCATCTGGCCGAGTCCTCTAAGCGGCCATACCATCATTCCTGTATATATTGAAAAGGCTATTATTGTGCCGATGGATATAATATCCCGGGTAGCCCAGTATGTACCCACAATAAGGACCAGGGCATGCTGAAGCATGCAGATAAGATCGGTTCCTGCCCAGAAATCAGCCATCAGCCTGACGATCTTTAAACAGAGCTTTCTGTAATTATCATTTTTCTCATCAAATTTCTCTATCTCAAATTTTTGTGCGCCAAAGGCTTTGACCACGCGAACACCGGTAAGGTTCTCCTGGAGGGCCGCCGACATTATACCTTCGGCCTCATCGGTTTTAAGAAAGATCTTCATCATATTTATGAAGAAGCGAATAGTGATGACAAAAACAATGGGTATGAGTATTATTGCTATCATAGTATATTTCAGGCTGATAGGGATCATTATTGAAAGGACTATGATAACCTGGAATATTATCTGTATTGCATCAACCGATTGTCTTTCCACAAAGTTCTGTACCGTTTCGATGTCTGAGGTGCATCTTTGGATGATATCCCCCGTCTGCGCCTTGACATGATAGTTAAACGGAAGCCTCAGCAGATGATCATACAGTCTTTCCCTCATCCTTTTAGATGAGGCTTGAGCAGCGACTGCCGACAGCTTTCCCTTCACGAACATAAAAGCACCCTGAAGCAAGGTTATCGTTACGATCGCAGCGAAGATGACCCAAAGATTGCTTCGAATAAATTCTATCCCACCTATCCGTTCTATTAATATATTCAGACCAAAAGGCATATCAACAGGCTTATCGCCTATTACTGAATCTATTGTCATTTTGATTATCAGGGGTGACATGGCCGAAAATACAGTCATTAATAAAACAGAGACTATTGCAAATATATATGTTCTGCCACTGCCATGCAAAAACTGCATCAGCAGTTTGAATTTTCTCATGATAATTATCCTCCTTATACCTGAGCACATTGACAAAATAATAACTGTCCGTCCCTGAATACAAAGTCCTCAGGATAGCATAAATTTTGGCAGGAATTTTGTCCGGCCAGATTAGGATATTGAATGTAAGGTTTGAATCATAAAGTCAGAACTAATTGTTGCCGCGGTAGGCAAAAGACGAGATGCTGGCGGCCGCGACAATGTTCAACCTTCCTTCTAATCTGAACCCGGGGGCATTTGATAATTTAATTTTAAACATTTCACGACCTCCTTCCATAGAATTTAACAAATAGTATGATATAACAAAAATTCTTAATAATCAATTGTTTTATTGCATGAAATATATTTGTAATAAACCTACAGCAGGTTAAAGCTTTCTCTTAAAATCTCACCGACTGTAGGGTGCGGAAACACCGTTTTCCCCAGTTTATTCGTTGTTATGCCGTTTTCTATTGCCATAACAGCGCCGAATATGAATTCTGAAGCTCCATTCCCAATTGCATGCACACCAAGCAAAGTGTTAGTTGCCCTGTCCTTTGAGCATTTAATGATTCCTCTGGGAGTACCGCCTTCCACCGCGTATCGGCCGCTTAACATCATGGGCAGCTTGATGCTTACAAAATCCTTGCCTTTCTCTGTCAAGCGATCTTCAGTTTCTCCGACCCACGCAACCTCGGGGTTTGTGTATATCACAGACGGAATAGCATTATATTTCATGGTCTCTTTTTTGCCCAGAATATTGGAAACCGCCACCTCTGCCTCCCTATACGCGGTGTGGGCAAGCATGCTCCTGCCATTTACATCTCCGGCGGCATATACACCATCAACATTGGCCTCCATATGATCATTTGTTATGATTCTTCCCCCGGAAATATCGAGGCCAATGCTCTCAAAACCCATATTGTTTATTCTGGGCTTCCTTCCGGTACATATAAGCACTTTATCTCCTTCGATCAGCTTGATTCCCTTATCTGTTCCAACTTCCAGACCCCTGCCATTTATGGCCTTGACTTGGACTTCCAGAAGAAAATCTATCCCTCTCTTTTCAAGCTCCCTTTTAAGTATCTGTGACAGCTCTATATCAATACTCCCTCCAATATGGTCAAGCATTTCAATTACCTTTACAGAGCTTCCGGCAGCCGAGTAATATTGGGCCATCTCAAGACCTATGATGCCGCCGCCCAATACCAGGAGCCTTTCAGGGACTTCACTGAGTGAAAGGATATCTGTGGACGTTATTGCAAAGCCATTTTCCAGCGCTTCATCGAGCCCTTCAATGGGAGGGAATGCGCTTTCTGAACCTGTACAGATCAGGAGCTTGCTGCTTTTTTCCGAATGGTTTTCCGATCTGACACAGAAAAGCCCGTCTTCTTTTCCCGATATTACTGCCTTTTCAGGAATGACATTTACTCCTTGCTTTTTGAGGCTGTCACTTATGGATTGAACAAGAGCTCTTACTATTCTATCTTTACTCTTCATAGCAGATTGATGGTCAATTTTGACCTCTTCGGCCATAACCCCATACCGGGTGGAATTTTTGCCATATTCAAATACTTTAGCCGTATGCAAAAGGGACTTGGAGGGAATGCATCCCTCGTTAAGGCATGTCCCGCCAAGCCTCTTTGCTTCAAAAAGAGAAACCCTTAATCCGCTGTTTACCGCAACAAGAGCAGCGTGGTAGCCCGCAGGCCCGCCGCCTAAGATAATAAGATCTGCGTTATCAACGTTATTCACGATAGTCTCCTGTCTATTTGTAATTTTGTGGTTAATACTATTCTACCTCATTTAATGTTTCTTGCAAGACTAATCCTGTCTGAGAGCTTTCATGACACTTAATTTCATAGCTCTTCTTGAAGGCAGGAGCCCTGCAATAAGGCTGGCAATGGGCGAAAAGAAAAATGCCGCCGCCGTCAGCCAGATCGGTATATAGGATGAATTAAGCTTTACCATTCCTTCCGGGGTCCATATTTCCGAGTTTCCGAGGTTCACATTGAACTTATTAAGCAAGAAGGATAGTAAATAGCTCATACCGACACCCAAAATACCGCCAAATACGCCTATCCACCAGGCTTCCAGCATAAAGAGCCGTTGAATATCCCTTAATTTTGCGCCTATGACCTTAATGATGCCGATTTCACGAGTGCGCTCGTAAATAGACATATACATCGTATTAGCAATACCTATTGCTGCGATTATAAAGGACATTATGCCTATACCAAGAAGAATCTGACGCAGTCCGGCCGATTGCTTTTTCATGTCATCCAGTATCTGTATCGGGCTGTAGCACTCATAACCAAGCTCCTTTATGCTATCCATTATGTCAACAACATCATCTATATGCTTAGCCTTTACAATAACACGCTGATATCCCTGATCGGTGCCATTACCGCCCATTCCTGCGGCAACAGCGATTGCACTTTTGTATATTATTCTGCCTCCACCACCTGATGATCCGCTGTTTTGCTTATTCCATTTTTCCATTTCCTTCTGATACTTCATCACAGTTTCAAAAGGCATTATTACCGACCAGTCGTACTCCGAGCCGCTTTGTCCCACTATACCCACAGCTTCAACCTTGACGGGTTTAGCCTTGACCTTGGGCTGCGGCATCCCTTTCTGCGGCTTTTCGCCATAATTCATATCCCAGCTTATGGTCACCTTTTCTTCCATCAGGTTGAAACCCTCGGGAGCAGGTTCCCAGCGATACCGGGATGCTTTGGGATTATAAAAATTCTGGGCCACATACTGTCCGACAACCATATGGTCAGTGTCGCCTTCCTGCAAAGGGCGCCCTTCAATGACCGGAATATCCAATAGAGTGAACATTTCAGCCTTGATGCCTATGATACTGACATGACTTACATACTTACCTGCCATCATCTTCAAATAAAGGTTCATTACCGGAGTGGCTCCCTGAACACCTTTTATTGTTTCAAAATGAGCCAGCATCTTGTCGTCCAAAGGCGGAATGTCCTTTCCGTCAGGCGTCTTGCCGCCATAGTTATAATTATAGACCTGTATCTGCATTATATTGCCCATCTGGTTTACCTGGGCCATGAAATTTCTTTCCATGGCAATACCCAAAGAAAGCATGACAACAATAGCACAACAGCCTATCATAACACCCAAAACTGTTAGAGTGGTTCGAAGCTTGCGGCGCCACAGATTCTTAATACTCAAAAAAAGCGTATCCCGTAGCTTCATTAAAAATCAAACTCCTTGTCATTTTTGCGCTTGCGTGCAACCAGAATTATAGTAACCACGACTCCAACTACCACTACACCAAGAATAATATAGAACCAGACACTCTTAAAAAAGCTCTTGGACGGTTCCTCTTCCATTCCCGGGATCCCGGGTTTGCCGCCGGGGCCGTCTACCGGGAATCCGTCATCGGGAGGCATCATCATTTCCATAACATTCATGGAGAATTCTTTAACAACCTCATGGACCTCTCCGCTGGCATTCTCATATTGGAATATGATACTGCCATTTGCCTGACCTGGCATCATAGGGATAAGGTTGAGCTCGTAATACTCCACTCTTCCCGATTCAAAGTTTCCAAAGTAATTACTCTTGGGCTGAGCATCAAAATCGCCTTCCACACGAAGCTTTACGTTATATATTTCTGTCTTTCCTAAATTATACATTTCAAATCCTGTATAAACAGGCTGGCCTATAAAAGTTTCGGGCGGAAGCGAAATCTCCGAAACCTCGAATCTGGAAGGCTGATATACAGGTATTCCTATAATCTCGGTAGCCGTATGTGACGTACCCAGGTCATCCTCATATTCAAAGAAGATGCTCATGGTGTATGTCTTGGATTTGGCATCCGGAATGGTATACAAGGTAACATTCCAATCAGCGGTTTTCTGGGGGCTGATCTTATCTATGTAAAAAGTATTGCTGCTTCCAACAGGTGTAAATACATTTCCGGTTTCACTGGAGCTCTCTGTTACTGAGAAGCTTCCTTTAATATTTCTAACCTCTCTTGTGGAATGAGTGTTCAAAAACTGCATAGTGAGGTTGAAATTTTCACCTGCATTAACAAGAGTGGGCTCTGACGAATAACTTTTTATTATCAATTTGGGGACATTTTTACCCGGTTCCGAGCCACCGGTTGTATCTGAATCCACAAATACTGATATTGCCTGGGAAATAGCCGTCTCCCCGCCATCAACTGGTTCCACCCTTATGGTTATGGGAACACCGCCTCTTGGAGCTTCGGGATGGGGTTGGAATTTAAAATTGATAACCTTTGTTTCGTCCTTTTTAATACTCTGAATAATATACAGGTTCTGAGAAACCGGTAACAGTACCGAAGTTCCTTCAGCCGAGATCCTTACTTGTCCGGAATCATATGCTCCGCTGTTTTTAACCTTCACAGAAACATCAAAAATATCCGCAGGCTTGACAGTAGTTTTGGATGGCGTTATTTCAAGAACTTCAAAAACTGTTCCTGTCCCTCCACTTCCCGAAACGGGGATCCAGATCTCCTGATCCTCATTGACGACCGTTCCCCTTTCGTCAGAATACTCCAGGGAAAACTGCAGACGATAGCTGCCTGTCTTAAATGATGAGGACACTCTCAGCAAATATTTCAATGTTTTGGTTTCCTCCCCATGCAGGATGTCCATATCATAGCGTCCGCTTCCCGATACTAACGCAAATGTATCCGGAGACGGATCCTTAATAGACACTTTTATGTCCTTCGCAATAAAATCGCCCTTATTCCTGACAGTGACCGGCAGTTCGAAAGTTCCTCCTGCAGGGGCTAATACGCTTCCATCAGATTCCAGGACCAGTTCGGCCTTTCTTTTATCGTTTTTAACCATCACATTGACCGACATTTCCACAATTGTTTCGGCAGAATAATTTGGCGGTTCAGGAACAGCATAGCTGTATTTCAGCTTAAACGGCAGGGAATAGATTCCTTCGGCGGCAAACTTATCAACTGTGACCGATATCTCCATATCAATCTTTCCGTCATAAGAAGTAAGATACTTAACGGGCATCTCGGTTATGGGCCTTATATCGGTAAAAATATTATCACTATCTTTTTGATAATTCGGGAGAAAATATATACTTCTAGCGGAGGTCGTAGTGCTGTTGTTCTTAAATGTCAATGTGAGACTTCCGGTCTCTCCCGCCTTGAGCTCTACATATTCCTTCAGTATAACATCTATATCGGGCTGACCTGCCTCCACAGCAAACGCCACAGTGTCTAAACCTGCCGCAGGCAAGATCGCGGTAAAGAAGAAGATAATTAAAGCTAACCTATACCAAGTTTTTTTGAGCATTAATTTTTTCATCATTAAAATCCCTTCCATTCTCAATCTTTTCTATTTTACCATCGCGAATCTTTATAATGCGCGAAGCATATCCGGATATCTCGGTATCATGGGTCACGATCACCATTGTCTGATTCCATGTTTTAGCCATTTCAGTCATTAGATTCATCATTTCAAAGGTTGTCGCCGTATCAAGGTTTCCCGTAGGCTCATCGGCAAATACCACTTTCGGGTTATTGGCAAAAGCCCGGGCTATACTTACCCTCTGCTGCTGACCGCCGCTCATCTCAGAAGGTTTGTGTTTCATCCTGTCCTTTAAGCCTACGCCTTCCAAAAGCTCCTTAGCCTTTTTCATGCGCTTTTTTCTGGGAACACCGCAAAAGGTCAATGGCATGGCAACGTTCTCCAATGCGGTCAGAGTCGGTATGAGATAATAGTTTTGAAATATAAAACCTACATGTTTCTGCCTGAACAGAGCCAGTTGATTTTCGTTAAGAAGGTCAATTCTTGTTTTGCCTATTGTGATAGACCCCTTGGACGGTTTTTCAAGTCCTGCCATCAGATGCAGAAGAGTTGACTTTCCAGAACCTGATGGCCCCTGAAGACAACAAATTTCTCCCTCATAAATCTCCATGCTGATACCGTTGACAGCCATGATTCTTTCATTTCCCATTCGATAAGCCCGATAGACATTATCCAGAGTAATAATCGCGGACATATGTATCTCCTTCACTTTAATACAGTAACCCAAAAGAGGTCTGTACCCCTAAATATATATGTCAATAGCTCTTCTGCTATTAGAACTCGTTTGCAAGCCATCTCGCCAGATCGTCAAGAACGATATCCTTGCTGTCATTATCTTTAAGAAGGCTGCGTATGGCTTTTTTACTATTATTAAGTTTGTGTAACAGATCGCTGCCAAGTCTTGAATTTTTAAAAAGGCCCGGAAGCAAGCTTATTATTTCTTCACACAAGGCGTCGGAATAGACCTCTGCCTTTTTTATGACACCTTCATCAAGCTTGAAATAAAGCTCGATCCCGCCCCAGGTAAATCTGTTCTTAAGTGTGATATCAAATTCGGGAGCCTCACCGTAACACCATTCCCAGGATCCGTTCCTTCTCATTATATCCCTGAAAAATGGGTCTTTAGGCCACATATCCCTGGTTTTAGCGCTTAAATCTACTATTTCAGCCGCGATGCCGTACTCCTCTTCGAATGCTTTTATTATCTCTCTTTTGACCATGTTTGGCGTCAGATCCGGCTTTATTTCAGATAAGTTGATTACTCGGCTTTTTACTGATGCTATTCCTTTTGACTTAAATTTATCCCGGGACACGGTCAGGTATTTGGACATCTTCTCCTTATCAGCCTTTATTAAGATCGTACCATGATGCAGAGCATTTTGTCCTCTGAAACAGAAGGCGTTACCTGAAAATTTCTTATCATTGACTGTCATGTCATTCCTTCCGCTTTTGCAGGCATTGATGCCTAATCTTTTAAGACCATTGATTATTACCCCGCATTGACGGCTTACATCATAGATGTCTCTGTTTACGATAAAAGAAAAATTCAGGTTTCCTATATCGTGAAAAACTGCTCCTCCGCCTGATATCCTGCGAGCCAAACGTATGCTGTCTTCCTCCATCTTAGCAAGATCGCATTCTGTCCAGGGATTCTGATTTCTTCCAATCACCACGGTATCTTTGTTTTGCCAGAGGAAAAGAGCAGCATGGTCTTTGGATTGGGTAGTCAGGAAATATTCCTCTAATGCAAGATTGATCCAGGGGTTTTGTATATCAGTGGTGATTATCTTTACTTTTAGGCTCATTATACGCTCCTGTTTAGCTTTAGTACTATTTGGTTATTTTTATATCATATGCACTTAAACTATTCAATTACAAAAGTGTCATATGGAAATAGCTACCTCTAAGTATAGACGCAGCTATTTCCAAATCGGTTCATTCTTTTTACAAAATTTTTTTCTAATAACACAAGGGGACGGTTACTTTAAGGTCTCCACCTTAAAACCGGAGTTCTTGCAGCCTTCACCTCATCAAGTCGTGAGACATACGTGGTTTTTGGCGCATTCTTCAGTTTTTCGGGATCTGTTTCTGCCTGCCCGGCAAGACGTCTCATAGTATTAATAAACGCATCCAGGGTCTCAGGGCTCTCTGTTTCGGTAGGCTCGATCATCAATGCCTCATGTACGATCAGCGGAAAATAAATCGTAGGCGGATGGTACCCCTCATCCAGTAAATTTTTAGCTATATCCAGAGCCGTTACTCCATTTTTAGCCTGTCTTTGCGCGGACAATACGAATTCATGCATACAGATCCTGTTATATGGGATATCATAAACGTCCTCAAGCTTCTTTCTGATGTAATTCGCATTCAGGACTGCCGCCTGTGAAGCACTCTTAAGTCCTTCAGACCCCATCATCATAATGTAGCAGAACGCTTTTAAAACTACCGAGAAATTACCGTAAAAAGACTTTACCTTTCCTATCGAAAGAGGCTTGTCATAATCAAACACGTAATAGTCATCCCGCTTTTCTATAATCGGGACAGGCAGGAAGGGCACTAGCTCTTTGACCACCCCTATGGGGCCTGAGCCGGGTCCGCCTCCGCCGTGCGGCGTAGAAAAGGTTTTATTAAGATTAACATGGGCTATGTCGAACCCCATATCTCCCGGGCGTGCAATACCCATAATGGCATTCATGTTTGCTCCGTCATAATACAGGAGCCCACCGCATTTATGGACCATTTCGGATATTTTAAGTATATCTTCCTCAAACAGCCCCAGTGTATTGGGGTTGGTAAGCATAAGCCCCGCCACGGTATCATCCAGAATTGTTTCCAGGGAAGCGATATCGACACATCCCTTTTCGTCAGAAGGTATATGGACGACCTCAAAGCCTGCAAGGGCAGCAGAGGCCGGATTCGTACCGTGTGATGAGTCCGGAACGATTATTTTTACACGCTTTTCATCATTGCGGGATATATGGTAAGCTTTTATGATCATAAGACCTGTCATCTCTCCCTGTGCTCCTGCAGCCGGCTGAAGAGTGACCCTCTCCATTCCCAGGATCTCAGATAAAAGCTTATCCATCCTGTAAAGTATCTCAAGGCTTCCCTGGGCGCTTAGGGGATTCTGAAGCGGGTGCATCCGGGAAAACCCGTCCATGGCAGCTATATCTTCATTTATCTTGGGATTATACTTCATGGTGCATGAGCCAAGGGGATAGAATCCCGAATCCACACCATAATTTCTTTTGGACAAATTTGTATAATGTCTGATTACATCCACTTCAGAGACTTCGGGAATCTCCGGCTCGGAATCTCTGAGCACACCCTCACCGAAGGTCTTTGCCAAATCCACTTCAGGCACATCATTTTCAGGAAGGGAGAATCCAATACGTCCTGCTACTGATTTTTCAAATATCAGCCTTTCATCTCTTATCATATAAAGATCCCTCCCTGACATATTTTACTGACCTTTCTGACGAATAAGTCAATCTCAGTCCGGGTTCTTTTCTCCGTTACGGCTACAAGCCAACAACCCTCAAGTTCAGGATAATCTTTTGATAAATCGTAACCGCCTATTATACTCTCCGACAGAAGCTCATTGTTCAACCGCTCCGGTGAGATCTTAGGCTTAACTACAAATTCCCTGAAGAATGGAGCATCAAAAACCCCGTCTGCCTGCCCGGTCTCTAAAAGAGCCTTGTATGCGTAATCGGATTTGTTGATACATTGTCTGGCGACCTCTTTAAGCCCTTTCTTGCCCATAAGGGAAAGATAAACCGTAGCGGTCAGCGCACACAGTGCCTGATTAGTGCATATGTTCGAGGTGGCTTTCTCCCGCCTGATATGCTGTTCCCTGGCCTGCAGCGTCAGAACGAATCCCCGTCTGCCTTCAGAATCGGTGGTCTGTCCAGCTATCCTGCCGGGCATACGCCGGATATATGGGCTTTTCACCGCAAAATATCCCAACAGCGGACCTCCGAAATTCATGGGGTTACCAAGGGGCTGGGCTTCACCTACGGCAATGTCAGCACCCAGTGCCCCGGGCGATTCAAGAATTCCAAGTGAAATCGGATCACATACTGCAATCAATAGGGCATCTGCTGCCTTTGCTTTTTGTGATATGGTTTTTATGTCCTCAATGATACCAAAGAAATTTGGGGATTGAACAACAATGGCTGCTGTGTTTTCATTGATGGCAGCCTGCAAAAGGCCTGAATCCAAGGTTCCGCTCTTCTTATCCTGAGCTGTGCCATTTAAGAACTCAATCTCCTTTATAGTTATTCCTGAATATTTAAGTCCGGAATAAAGGACCTTGCGGTATTCGGGGTTAACGCTTCGGGCTACTAAAACTTCCTTGCGATCCGTATATCTTGCAGCAAGCAAAGCAGCCTCATATAGCGCAGTAGCGCCGTCATAAAGAGATGCGTTGGCGGCGTCCATGCCGGTAAGCTCCGAAATCATAGTTTGATATTCAAAAATGGATTGAAGGATGCCCTGGCTTATTTCAGGCTGATACGGCGTATAAGCGGTATAAAACTCCTGCCTTGATGTGATATGCTTAACAGCCGAAGGTATAAAATGATCGTATATTCCCGCCCCCAGGAAACAGAGATTCCAACTGGAATCAAAATTCTGTTCAACAAGAGTCAGCATCTGCTTATTTAGTTCATGTTCAGATAAAGGGTCTGGAATATTAAGGTCTTTTTTCAGCTTTAACTCCTCGGGTATGGCTGAAAAAAGCTCTTCCATGGAATTTACCCCGACAGCGGCAAGCATGGCCTCCTGCTGCTCCCTGGTCATTGGAATATAGGATGACTTCAATATATTCACACTCCCTTAATATATTCCTCATATTGCTGCTGATTCATTAGCTGCGATAATTCATCCGGGTCATCGAGACTTATTACAGCTATATGATTTTCGTAGGGGCTTTCATTTATCAGACCGGGATTATCTTCCAAGTCATCATTAACCTCAAGCACCGTTCCCGATATCGGAGAAAAAACATCGGCTGCAGCCTTTACCGACTCCACCACACCTAATACCTGGCCTTTAGAAATAGCCTTGCCCGGTTTGGGTGTTTCAACATAAACGATACTCCCCAGCGAATCCTGTGCATAGTCGGTTATACCGATATATGCGAGGTTTCCGTCAACCCATATCCATTCATGATCTTTTGAGTAATAAAGAGTTTTTCCTGTTCCCATAAATAACCTCCAAAATATACCCTTATTTTTTATATCTCTTTCCGTAGAAAGGAGTGGAGACAATTTTTGCCTCGCAAATCCTGTCACGGATCATAATCTCGATCGTTTCTCCGGAGAACAACCCCGTATCGTCAAGCAATGCCAGCCCTCCGTTTTTACCAAGGCTGGGAAGAGGTCCTCCACTGGTTACATACCCGATTTTCCTGCCTTCTTTCACTACTTCATAGCCGTTCCGGGGTATACCCCTGTCCACCATTTCGAAGCCATAAAGCTTCCTATCAAGTCCCTTCTCATATCGTGAGGCCAATGCCTCCTTCCCGATAAAATCATCCTTATTGAGCTTAACAAATGGTTTTAGTCCCGCTTCAAGAGGAGTGATACTGTCCGACAATTCGTGACCGTAAAGGGGCAGCGCAGCTTCAAGACGCAAGGTATCTCTTGCCCCTAATCCAACTGGCAGGATCCCTTTGCCTTTTCCGGCTTCAAGAATGCCGTTCCAAAGCTTTTCCGCTTCATTCTGACCGTTATCTGAAAGCCATAAATAAATCTCAAATCCATCCTCTCCGGTATAACCGGTTCTTGATATCAACACTTTGAGGGGCGGTAATCCGTCATTTCCAAAAAGAGTTGCTTCAATAAACCAAAA
Organism: Clostridiaceae bacterium; assembly: GCA_012520855.1. Classification (GTDB taxonomy): domain Bacteria; phylum Bacillota; class Clostridia; order DSM-8532; family DSM-8532; genus DTU059. The sequence goes on from JAAYNO010000007.1 coordinate 14,244, forward strand.
AAAGCCGGGCAACTCTGTATTTTTATCACTTACAAGCTTTTTTATTATGGCTTCGGATTCAGGTCCCTGCAAAGCCAACTGCACTATCTTATCCGAGACATTTTCTATCGTAACATCTCCGGTTTGGTGTGACTTTATCCACTCCTCGTCCTTGTCGATATTGCCTGCGTTAACAATCAAAAGAAGTTCTGTATCAGAAAACTTGTAAATTAAGATATCATCCACAACTGTGCCGTTTTCATAGCACATCGGAGAATAAAGGATTTTGTTTTGAGGAACCGGGACTATATCATTAGTTATAAGCTTATTTACAAACGAAAGGGCATCCTTGCCTTTAACCATTATCTCTCCCATATGGGATACATCAAAAAGGCCGGCGGCTGTTCTTACCGCATGATGCTCCTTTAAAATATCTGAGTAGGAAACAGGAAGCTCCCAGCCTCCGAAAGAAGTAAACTTTGCTCCCAAAGCTTTCTCAACCTCATACAAGGGGATTCTTCTGTCCATATATTAGTCCTCCCGAAAAATAAAATAAAAAGGGGTATTAACCACATACGGCTAATCACCCTGTCTCATACCTGAGAGATCCTTACCCCTAGTAATACTAAGTGTTTCTTAGATCTATACATTAGGGAAATCGTTCCTTCGGTGCCGATAGGCTCTAAAAGATTATTGTCCGGTCACGGTATTTTTCCTGAAAGCTTCATTCAAGACCATATCTCCCTTGAACTTACTTCTTCGGCTCCCTTTTTGACTTATTCCGCAACCTTCATTCAATCAGGTATTTAATTTCATTAATCTTATTATATTTTTCATGATTCAAATTGTCAATTTGTGTGAATCACTTTATTACCCGTCTCGCTCCCAGATATTTCTCGCTGTAAGTGGAGAGCGCTCTGGTAACAACTTTTCTTTTTGAAGACGAAGCGTGAATAAACATTCCATCCCCTATATAAATGCCTACATGGCCTACCGTACCATTTTTTTCAGTATCCCAGAGAAGTATGTCGCCTTTCTGTAATTCTGAGCGAGATACTTTTGTTCCTATCGAAGAATAGGCATACGAAGAGCGAGGCAGGCTAATTCCGAATTTTGCGAAAACATATTTTGTAAATCCGGAACAATCGAATCCCTTGGTAGAATATCCTGCCCAGACATAGGGAACCCCCAAGAGCGTCTTTGAATACGCTACTATTTTATCAGCCAGGGTCTGGCCTTCAACACTTAGAGGCTGGGAGGATTCTGTTTTACTGCCCGTACTTCTGGAAACCTGGGTTTTTTCTACCTTATCGGCGCTGTTAACCAAATACTTGGCTAAAACATAACCATTTTTATCTGTCCAGGTAGTGATCCTTGCCCATTCACCCTCTATTTCGTAATAGGTGACCTTATCTCCTCTTGTTATACTGGTTATCAACTTGCTGTCCTTTGTGGCCTTTTCCCTTACGTTCAGCTTGTCGGCATTAACATATTTGACTACGGGTTTTATAGTCTTATCAGCACTGTCAACCAGATACTGGGCCAATACATAACCGTTTTTATTTGTCGAAGTAGTTATCCTTGCCCACTCACCTAATGTTTCGTAATAGGCAATCTTATTCCCTCTTGTTATACTGGTCACCAGATTGCTTTCCTTTGTAGGCTCTTCACGCACATTAAGCTTATCGGCATTTACATACTTCTCTACAGATTTTATCTCCGGCTTGAGTGTGAGCTCAGGAGTATGCATAGGCGCCGGTATGATTTTATTTAGTTCTGGCTCGATTATTATTTCTGTATCATTGAGATCAGTATTGACTGCTGATGCCGGTATGGGTTCTGTGTTGAAGGAGATCATGTTACTGGAAGCTGATGCCTGAATTGTGGATGATTCTGTGTTCAAAGCTGCCTGAGCGTTTTTTTCGGTATCCTGATAATTGGTTGAGTCAGTCTTTTCGTTTTCTATTAATAAATTTTCTTCTTTTGTAATGTTTTCCTGCACATTTTCGGTTAAGCCATCATAAGATATTGTTGCAGAGAGTGCATAGGCTGTTTGTGTAAGCATAAAAAGCAATACCAATAATAAAAATGATGTGTTTATCTTTTTGGGTCGTTCCATGATGTTCCTCCTATTTAAGGCTTCCGGAGTTAGCTGACGGGTGCGGACAATAGGTAACCCTACCATTTGCATGGATTAACCCCAATTTATTGGTTCCTCCGTTCACTCTTTGAGCGACTATGCCTTTTTTATCTATATAACTTGACGTTAGTCAAGACTATAATAATAGTATATGTATA
>JAAYNO010000052.1 GCA_012520855.1 Clostridiaceae bacterium
CTGGATGCTTCTTCGATCTCCCTAATATAGGCCAAAGTATCGAAAAGGTTTGTAGTCATTGGTCTGGAACGATTAAAAACAAAAAACATATCATAATCATCATGTGGAATTTCATTATGATAACGCCCTAAGACCCTTGAGCCTTCCTCATCTCCTCCCACATCCAGAATAACATGAAGTGATTTGTTGCGCAGAGCCGCTGATATTTCAGGACCTATGACCGGTACATCGACATTTGTATTTGCATACATCGGTGCAATCGTTTTTACTCCTAATGATTCAAGAGTATTTTTGGCGTCGATGCTTCTGAAAAAGGGATTGACGATATCCATATCGGCTAAAAAAACATCCTTGTTATTCTTCTTCAGTAGAAACGCAGTGTTTACCGATATTTCAGATTTCCCGCTCCCATAATGGCCGCTGAAGATTATTACCCGTCTTTTATAAATTGCTTCTTTCATACCTTCATCCTTTAATTTCATATTCTTTTCTGCCTTCTTTGTATCTATCATTCCCGAATGAATCGATTATCACAAAGCAAGGAAAATCCTTTACCTCAATTTTTCTTATAGCTTCCGTCCCTAAATCTTCGAAAGCAATTATCTCCTGCTTGATAATGCAGGAAGATATCAGAGCGGCGGCGCCGCCTATCGCGCCAAAATATATGGCTCCATGCTTTTTTATTGCATCAATCACTGATTCATCGCGAAGACCTTTGCCGATCATTCCTTTAAGGCCATTTTCAATCAGGACAGGAGTGTATGAATCCATCCTTCCGCTTGTTGTAGGACCCGCAGAGCCAATAATACGTCCTTCCGGAGCAGGGCACGGACCTGCATAGTAAATCGTCTGTCCGACGATATCAAACGGCATAGCTTCACCTTTTTCAAGTATAGCAGCCATACGTTCATGCGCCGCATCACGTCCTGTGTATAAAATACCTGATAATAAAACCTCGTCTCCGGCTTTCAGTTCTTTTATTATTTCGTCAGTCAAAGGTAAGATAATATGTTTTTTTGACATTGAGAATCCTCACTTATCCATTGAATATTGAATCCGTGCTTCTTTGGTATAATCACCGTTCTCGTCGTAAATGAACAGGACTGGTAAGATTTTGATCCCGGGATTTCCGTTTTTTAGTCCCTTTACCAAAATCAACGACGGTTCTTTTCCAGCTCTCGCGCAAACCAATCGAAGGATCTTAGGCTCAAGATTTACTTTTCTCATTCCTTCGAGAATATCAGTGAGCCTTTCAGGCCGGTGAACCATGAAAAATTCTCCCTTAGGCTTTAAAAGAGCTGCACTGATTTTCAATATGTCATCTAATGTACAATATATTTCATGCCTTGATATCGCCTTGGTATCCACAGGATTGACAAGACCGCTTCCATTACTTATATAGGGAGGATTTGTCACCACAACATCGTATGATCCCCGGCCAAAGATAGAAATCGCCTGTCTTATATCCCCTTTTACTATATCGATCAAACTGCCAAGGTTATTGCCGTCAACGCTCCTTTGGGCCATATCAGCTATTTCTGATTGTATCTCAAGACCTGTGATCTTCCTGACCTCTGTCTTCGCTGACAAAAGAATGGGTATTATCCCTGTTCCTGTACCAAGATCCAATACACTATGATTCTTTTTAGCTGTGACAAAACTGGATAACAGAACCGCATCCATCCCGAATCTGAAGGAGTCTTTCTTCTGCAGTATGAACAAGCCGTTTAACTGCAGGTCCTCTAATGTTTCATCAGGTAATACAACAAAGCCCATAAAAGCCCTTCCTCCGCTAACAAATGGGACGCCGAGGACGCCGCCCCCTGCTATATAAAAAAGTCAGACCTGAGGCCTGACTCCTTTAAAAAATATTCTAATTACTTAGGCTGTGGAGCCTCTACAGGACAAACATTTGCACATGAACCACAATCTATGCATGAATCCTCTTCGATCACATATTTGTCATCGCCTTCAGATATGCAACCTACAGGACATTCAGCCTCACATGCGGCACAGCTTATACAATCATCATTAATAAAATAAGCCATATGTACACCTCCCGATTGTTAAAAAATTAATATGAATAAATAGTTCAGAAATATCCTATACCATATATTCTTTAAAGTCAATATCAACAAGTGTGTTTTGTATACACAGTGCTGATCAGTCTTCCAAAACTTTCAGCTCTTCCAGCATCTTGTCCTCAATGTCTGTTTGCTTGATAGCATCTTTGAGTACGCGGATATCATTTACGGAATATTCCATAATATCGGTTCCCTGTTCGCTGTCAAGCTTTACCTTGACCTTTTCCTTCAGAAGATCGACCTGCACCACGGTCCCCTGACCGTTAGGTGTTTGTACTATAGCATCTACCTTGGGCGATTTCTTTAGAAGATACTCGTACGTTTCCTGTTCATATTTTAAGCAGCACATCAGTCTTCCGCAGGTACCGGAAATTTTAGACGGATTCAATGACAGTGATTGCTCCTTGGCCATTTTTATAGACACAGGATGAAATTCGGATAAATGGGTACTGCAGCATAAGGGTCTTCCGCATGCTCCAATAGCCCCCATCATCTTAGCTTCATCTCTCACGCCTATTTGGCGAAGCTCGATCCTGGTACGGAAAACCGAAGCCAAATCTTTGACAAGTTCTCTGAAGTCAACTCTTCCGTCTGCTGTAAAATAAAACAGGATTTTATTGTTATCAAAGGTATATTCAACATCAATGAGTTTCATTTCCAGTTCATGCTTTTGTATTTTTTCCAGACATATACTGAAGGCTTCTTTTTCCTTGACTTTGTTTTCCTCGGCACGTTTTAAATCCTCTTCGTCAGCCTTCCGTATTACATTTTTGAGCGGTGCCACGACCTCTTCATCGACAACCTCATGATTTGCTGTTACCACTTCTCCGCACTCAATACCTCTTGCAGTTTCAACTATAACCATATCACCTTTTTGTAAATCTATATCACAAGGATCAAAATAGTATATTTTACCCGCAGTCCTGAACCGGACACCTACAACATTCTTCATCTCTATGATCATTCCTTTCTTAGGAGATGTGCCTTTTTCCCTTTAAGGTTTGGCATTTCAGCCTGTAAAGACACAAAATTCCTCTGGAGAACGTTATTCATCATGTAGTCAGCGTTAACATGTCAACAGCAAGCTGATAGTTCATATAACGCTTCAAATTACTTCTTATTTCCTGAATCCCGGAGATTTTCTCAAAGATGTCAAGAGGGGTAAGCCCTTTTGCATACTTTATTATATTATCCTTTTTGTCTGAATTAATCAACCCATCAGTTAATGAACACTGAGCCAGTAAAGCATCTCTGTATACTGATTCCAGTATATCCATACATGAGGAAAAAACATTTCTGTTTTTAGATAAATATTGATTGAGCTCCAGTTTTGAGTGAGTATCACCTTCAAATACAAATTTCATTATCATGATCCTGTTTTCTTCAAAGCTTTTATCGGCAGCCAGCTCAAAAATCCTGCCGGGAATACCGCCGCTTAAGCTTATCAGGTACTCTTTGCCGGTGATGTCGATACCATTTATTTTTGATATGGATCTTATGTCTTCTACAGAATATGGCTTTAACCTATGCTGAACAATACGGGATCTTATAGTTAAAAGCAAAGATTCAAATACCGATGTCGTAAGGAGGATGATACCGTAGGTCGGCGGTTCCTCCAATGTTTTTAAAAGACAGTTCTGCGCATCGATTGTCATAAGGTCCGCCTCCTCGATCAGATACACTTTTCTGCCTTCAGCAGGGCGGATACTTATATCTTCAATCAGTTCCCTTATTTGCTTAATAAGGATTTTCCGGGTCTCACTTCTTATTACTTTAAAATAAGGGTTGATATCTTCCTCTATACCTCTGCAGGACCTGCAGTTTCCGCAGGGTCGAATATCATTATCTTTACCGATGCAAAGAATGGTTTTTGCGATATAGTGCGCCAAGGTACGCTTGCCTATACCCTTTTCACCGGTAAAAGCATATGCATGCCCCAATTTATCGTTTATGATCTCATTTCTGAATCTTTCAAGTATTGGAGCCTGACCTATAAAATCCATTTGTTGCCTCCTTGAGCTGTTCTATAAGTGCACAGGGGAACCGTCCCCCTGTGTCATAATATAAGGTCCAGGATCAAGCCGCGGATATCTTCTATACGGCCAAGGATAGAAAGATTATCACGTTCGGAGCTTAAGACCTCACGAGTAAGCTCCTCCAGCTTTTCATTCACTATTTTTATAGTAGAAAAAACTCTATGCCTTCCTCTTCTGTCCAAAAAGCTCTCCTTAAAAAACTTCGACGAGCTTCTCACTGCTTCGTCCAAAAATTCCATAACAAGGCGCTTATAGACTTTCAATTCTGAAACATCAATATGGTTTGCCAAATGCTTGCCTTGCTTTTCAATTTCAAGGGCTTTTTTCTTAAGCTCTTCGTCCTGATTCTGAGAAAAATGACGTTCCATGTGAGAACCGAATTGGAGCTCGTTCTTGTCAGTAACTTTTTTAACATTACTGTCCATGCGCCTGGAAACATTTTGCGGCTTTCTGCCGGAGCTTCCGTTGATCTTTAATGACATTACAGATTCCTCCACTCTACAGAATGGTTCTTTTTACAATAGAATAGACTTCGTCATTAATGTCGGCAATGTCTCTTAATTTTCCGTCAACAACACAGTAAACACGATTCCATTTATATGCATCTGCAATACTTATGGCATTATTATATGAGTCTTTCAAATGCTCAAGACTTTTCTCATGGATATCCTTTTCAGCTAAACCGGTTATTTTGTTTTTTCGTTCTTTCATCAGTTTTTGACCATATTCTGCCGGCATATCAAGAAATATAACACAGTCTGGAACAGGGATCCCCAGCTTGACAAATTCAAAATCCCATAACCAATCAAGAAAAGCAAGCTTTTTTTCTTTTTCCTTTACCTTGGATGCCTGATGAATCATGTTGGACATGGTATACCTATCAGCTAAAATGATACCGCCGTCATTATAGAAATCCTGCCAGGATGTCCTAAAGGAAGCAAAACGGTCAATGGCAAAAAAGGTTGATGCGGCATAAGGGTTTACATCCTCCGGATTACATCCAAAATCACCTTTCAGGTACATCTTTACCAGGGCTGAAGACTGGCTGTTATAATCGGGAAACTCAATTTTTCTTATATTGTATTTTTCATCCAAAAGTCTCTGGAACAGCATTTCAGTGTGAGTTTCTTTTCCGCTCGAATCCACACCCTCAATTACTATCAGCTTTCCTCTCAATGTCTTCCCCCCTGATTTTAAAGCTTAATAACTTCAATATTTCCGTTATTTATACCATGTATGGTATAATCACACTCTTTGAGCATCGAAATATATTCGGCCATATCCGTTGTTATTTTTTCCCCGGGGCAAATCAAAGGTATCCCCGGCGGATATGGTGTAATGAAACTACCGCTGATCTCTCCGGCTGATTTGCTTATGGGCAAAACGTGCCTGTCGGCAAACAAAGCCTTTCTGATGGGTATAGCGCGTTCCGGCAAAAAATTCGGCCAGAGCGGGAGTATTGATTTATTTTCAGGCTCCCTCATCCCCCCGAATTCCTGAGTAATATTTTTCAATGCTGATAATAGTTTATCAAAATCTTCTGAAGTATGAAAGGGTACAGCAATCAAAACCACATTATTTAAATCGGCCATTTCCGCAACAATCCCGTATCTGGTTCGAAGGATCTCTTCGGCCATAAATCCGCTTATACCTATATCTTCGAAATTAAGTACGATACGCGAAAAATCATTCTCTATGCCTTCATTCATGCATTTATACCTCTTGATCCCGGTATCTCTGCACAGCTTCCTTTCAAACTCATCAATAAGCTGCCGCAGCTTTTCGTAAAGATATTCACCTTGTTTTTCCATTATATCACGGGCTATATCGATTGAAGCCATCAATATATAGGATGGGCTTGTTGTTTGAACCATGGATACAGTTTTTTCAATACGGTCCTTTGATATGATTCCATTGTTTCTGCCGTGAAGAAGAGCTGTTTGAGTAAGTGCAGGAAGAGTTTTATGTAAGCTTTGGACACATAGATCAGCACCTGCTTCCATTGCAGTTTGGGGCAGGTTCTTATGAAATCTGAAATGGGCTCCATGAGCTTCATCAACCAGAAGCGGGATCCTGTACTTTTCAGCTAATTGCGCAATATCTTCGAGATTTGATGCCGTTCCATAATAGCCCGGCCTTGTTACTAATATTCCCCTGGCGTCGGGGTTGGCTTTTATTACAGGTTCCAGGGCAGCAGCCGTCACCCCTGAAGGTATTCGATATGCATTATCTATCTCAGGCAATACAAAAACAGGCTCACAATTTATCTGAGCCAGACCATTCAAGGCAGAAATATGACAGTCCCGCCCGAGTATGATCTTATCTCCAGGGTCTAAAGCAGCCTGCAGCATAGCATGTATTCCTGCAGTAGAGCCATTGACTAAAAAAAACGTATAATCTGAGCCAAAACACTGTGCTGTAAGCATCAAGGCATCTTTTATCACACCTTCAGGTTGGTGCAGGCAGTCCGAACCCGGAACTTCAGTTATATCCAGACTGCCGGCAGCCTTCATTTCATCTGTCAGACCTCGACCCAAAATATGTCCGGGCATATGAAATGGCAAAGGATTTGCTTCATTATACGCTTTAAGCATTTCATAAATTGGTTTCATATACATCCTGGATTTCAGTGTTTTTACTCGGCAAGAATCTGAGTAAAAATGTCATTATACTTAGATTTGTGATCGCCGAGATCTAAATAGACCTCACTCTTGCTTAAAATCTCATCATCAGGCCAAAATGCCGGTAGCTCAAACACCTCGGGGTATTTCTGCTCAATTCTTTTTAATACTTCACTGTTAGGTGATGTATAACCTATAGCCTCGACATTTCTGTAAGCAACATCGGGATCAAGCATGAAATTTATAAATTTTTCAGCTTCTTCCTTGTGTTTGCAGCTTTTTGGGATAACCATGGTATCATACCAAATGTTTGTTCCTTCCTTAGGAACGGCATAGTCGATATTCTCAAATCCTTCCCAGTACAAATCCATTGCGTCTCCTGAATAGGTAACACCCATTGCGGCATCGCCATTTGCTATAAGATCCCTGATTTCATCACCATAATATCCAATTACAAGCGGAGACTGAGCAGACAGTATTGCCTTGGCTTCGGCCAATTCACTGTCATCTGTACTGTTCATTGAATACCCAAGCTTTTTTAAGGCTACTCCCATGGTATCGCGTACATCCTTCTTCATCAGTATCTGGCCCTTATATTTTTGATTCCAGAGAATATCCCAGCTATCAACAGGATCTTCTACCATGTCTTTGTTATAAAGAATACCTATGGTTCCCCAGAAATAAGGAACCGAATATTTGTCTTCGGGATCATATTCCTTGCCCTTAAATCTTTCATCAACGTATTTGTAATTAGGAATATTGTCAAAATTAAGCGGAATCAGCATATCCCTCTTTATCAATTCCGAGACTGCATAATCTGAGGGGAAAACGACATCAAAACTGCTTCCCCCTGCTTCCATCTTGGCAAGAAGCTCTTCGTTTGTAGAATAGGTTTTATAGTTCACCCTGATTCCGGTTACTTTCTCAAACTCGTCAATCAATGTCTCATCAATATAATCACCCCAGTTATAGACATTAATAACTACCTTTGAACTACAGCCGGTCAACAATACAAGCATTGTAAACAACACAGTAACGATTATCATGCATGTCAGGAATTTTTTCATAGCAGTATTTCTTCTCCTTTATCACTTTTTTTATTTATTATAAGCATCAAAATAAGAACTGTTAAAAACATCAAGGTGCTTAAGGCATTTATTGTAGGCTTCACACCCCTCTTGGCCATTGAGTAAACCAATATTGACAGATTAGTAGCCGATGTTCCCGCTGTGAAAAAGCTGATGACAAAATCATCGATTGACAATGTAAAAGCCATCAAAGCTCCGCTTATTATACCCGGTGATATCTCAGGTATAATAACCTTTCTCAATGCGTATGAAGGTGTAGCGCCCAAATCCATCGCAGCTTCCGCGATATGCTTGTTCATCTGCCGCAGCTTAGGCAATACAGCAAGAATTACGTATGGAATACTGAATACTATATGAGCGATCAGCATCGTGAGAAAGCCCAGCTCCAGTTTAACCGAAATGAACAGGGTCATCAAGGCCACCCCCGTTACAATATCAGGGTTCAATACCGGAAGATTGTTCATATTAAGTATAACCGTCCTGCTGAATTTCCCCATGTTATTGATGCCAAGAGCTGCAATTGTACCCACAACAGTTGAGATCAATGTGGACAGCACTGCCACAAGCAGAGTATAGTAAAGGGCTTCTCGTATTTGGCGGCTCTTAAAAAGCTCGGCATACCAGCTCAGAGTAAATCCGCCCCATTGCCCTCTTGATTTCGATTTATTGAATGAAAATACAATTAGTACAATAATGGGAGCATAAAGGAAAAGAAAGATAATGCCCATATAGATTCTTTTTATTGCCCTGCTCACTTTGCTTTTCCTCCTTCATCCTGATTATTTTTATCGATCCTTGACATAACAGCCATAGAAATAAGAATCATAACCATAAGAATAATCGACAATGATGAACCAAAATGCCAGTTTCTTGAAAACAAGAATTGCTGCTCAATTAAATCTCCTATCAACGGCGTCTTCCCTCCGCCCAATAAGCCTGATATCACAAAAGTGCTTACAGCAGGCAAAAATACCATTGTTATGCCTGATACCACCCCAGGTATGCTTAATGGAAGTATGATTTTCATAAATGTAACCAGACGATTTCCGCCCAGATCGCTTGAAGCTTCAAGTACATGCTTGTCAATCTTGCTTAAGACCGTATATATAGGAAGAACCATAAAGGGCAGGAAATTATATACCATACCCAGAAGCACCGCCACTTTTCCCGGCATTATCTCAAGCCTTGGCAGACCAATCATCGTTAAAAATCTGTTAATGAGGCCGTTGGGAGATAGTAAAGACATCCATGCATAAGTTCTTAGCAGAAAATTCATCCACATCGGAACAAGAAAAAGCATCAGCAGCAGATTTCTGTACTTATGATCTGTATTAGCAATAATCAATGCAACTGGATATCCCAAAACAAGGCAGATCATTGTGGAAACAAGTGCCAGCAGGAAGGAATCTCTTATCACCTTTAAATATAAGGGTTCTAAAACCTTTTTATAACTCTCCAATGAAAACTCCAAACTACTTATATTATGGATATCTCCCTTTGTAAGGCTGTAAAAAAGAATCAAAAACAGAGGTACGACTATGAAAATAGCCATCCATACCGTATAGGGGTAAGACAGTACTCTTAAATTCTTTTTCAAAGCGGCTCCCCTCTTTTCATAACCTGAATATCGCAAGGCTGGATATTCATTCCAACATAACTTCCAACAGGAAACATCATGGTGCGATGAACCATATATTCTCTTATATCAGATTCAATGATCATTTCATAATGTACACCTTTAAAAATCACCGATTTTACCGTACCCTTTATCATTCCATCATCCGGATTAGTCACGATACGAATATCTTCGGGACGGATAACAATATCTACCGGTTCATTTTTTGCAAAGCCTTTGTCGACACAATCCAGAACAACATCGTCAAAAGCTACTTTATAATCCTCGGGCATAATAGCCTCTATAATGTTGCTTTCACCAATAAAGTCTGCAACAAAGCGATTCAACGGCTCATTATATATATCCTGAGGTGTGCCCACCTGTTGGATCAATCCTTTATTCATAACGACTACGGTGTCCGACATTGTCAGGGCTTCCTCCTGATCATGAGTGACATATATGAATGTTATGCCGACACTTCTCTGCATATCCAGAAGCTCAATCTGCATTTCTTTTCGCAGCTTTAGATCCAGGGCACCCAAAGGTTCGTCAAGCAAAAGTACTTTAGGTTCATTTACCAACGCTCTTGCTATAGCCACGCGCTGCTGCTGTCCTCCGCTTAAAGAGTCAACATTCCTTTTTTCAAAGCCTTCCAGGTCAACAAGCTTGAGCATCCTTTTAACGCGTCTTTCGATTTCGTTCTTTGGTATTTTTTTGATTCTTAGACCAAAAGCTATGTTCTCGAACACATTCATATGAGTGAATAATGCATAACGCTGAAAAACTGTATTTATATTTCTCTTATAAGCCGGTATTGGATTAAGAAGCTTTCCTTCAAAAAGGATCTGTCCTTCGTCAGGATCCTCAAATCCGCCGATCATACGCAATGTGGTTGTTTTACCGCAGCCGCTGGGACCTAACAGGGTAACAAATTCATTTTCTTTGATCGTTAGGTTGATGCTGTCTACAGCAGTCATATCACCATAACGTTTGGTCAGATTTTTTAGTTCAATAAGGTTTTTTCCCATTTTATATTCTCCTGCTAAAAGGTTGGTGGTGTTGAAATCCATAAAACTCTTGCCGTTGTTTTCCCCGTATTTTTCATCATATGAGTTTTATTTGGCTTAAACATGAAACAATCGCCTTTCTTTAATCGGAAGCGTTCTTTTCCAAAATACAGATACAGGCTTCCGCTTAAAACCATTCCGAACTCCTCGCCTTGATGAGGTTGATCTTCTTCAAAGCAACTGTTTGGCTTAATCTCTACAATAATTGGCTCCATCTGTCGTTTTTTCGCATTTGGTACGATCCAGTGGATAGCATAGCCTTCATCGGTGTATTCCTTTACAAAATAGTTTGAAGCCGTGAATACCACCTGTTCGTCTATTGCCTCTTCTCCAAAAAATTCCTGAAGGTTTGTACCAAGGCAGTCAAGTATATCCTGCAGCGTTGAAATAGAAGGCGACGTAAGATCCCTTTCAAGCTGTGATATATACCCTTTGGTCAATTCGCAGCGATCAGCTATTTCCTCCTGGGTCATTCCGCTTACTAATCTTAAACGTTTTATTTTATTGCCGATTTGCATGAATTTACCTCCAATTGCAGTAAAAAGCTTACTATCATCAATCTTATCAATATTTCTACATTACAAAAAGTTTAATTTTACTAAACAACAGTACATATTATTGCACTGTTTATTAAAAAAGTCAATTATAAATTTTTTATAATGATATAACTGGTATATAATACTTTTTTATTATTTGCATCAAAAAAGGAGCTGTCTTTTAAAAACAACTCCTTTATGGTATGCTTACCGTTATTATTTATAAAGAGAACCAAATTTATTAAAAGGCATCACCCTGAAGATGGCTTTTCCTTCAACCCAGGACTGATCTATTTTGCCAAAATTCCTGCTATCCAGGCTTTGGCCTCTGTTGTCTCCCAGAACAAACAGCTCTCCCGGAAGTACCTCTGTTTTTCCAAGATCCCTGTTAAGTACAGTATTTTCAAAAGGGTCGATCCTTGCATAAGGTTCATTTTGGGCCTCGCCGTTAACATAAAGCACATTGTCACGTATTTCTATAGTGTCGCCAGGTATACCGATCACCCTTTTAATCAGCCTGTTCCTTCTATATTCCTTCCTGAGCTTCATGGAAATATCACCAATATAGATTGAAGCTCTTCCAATAATTCCGTTAACAGGCTCATCCCTTAAAAAAATAATAATGTCGCCGCGCTTTGGCTCTGAAAAACTATATGCCAATTTGCTCATTATTAGTTTATCTCCCGGCTCTAAGGTCTCAACCATAGATTCCATATTGACCTCCGTCAAAGCGAATAGTTCGCTTTGAATTATTGAGGCTATCAAAATTGCAGCGAATATTAAAAAAACCCATTCTAAAATCTCTCTTATGATGCTTTTCCTCGTTTTTACCAAAAGTATTTACATCTCCTTTTCACAGGGAAACCTTCAGTATCCCGTCTACCTCATATATTTTAGCTGATATCTCGGCTAAATCCAATGCTTTATTTTCAGACTCCAAATAAAAAAGTATTCTCTGCTTGCCGGTACTGGCGTTTTCAGTTACCTCCATACTTTTTACGGCGATCTTAAATTCTTTCAGTAAATCGTTCAAAGGTATGATCAATTGTTTTTCTGCATCTCCTTCAACTTCAAGTAACCTTGGCTTTTTTTTCCTTGTAAATTTATTCTCCACCCCTTTAAGATACATCAACACGGCCCATATTAATATAGTTGCCAGGATTGCCCCGGTATAAAAGCCGACACCGCAAGCTAAACCTACACCTGCCACGATCCATATACTGGCTGCGGTTGTAATACCTTTGACAGAAGCGCCATGTCTTAAAATCGCACCGGCTCCTAAAAATCCTATACCGCTGACTACCTGGCCTGCCATTCGGGTCGGATCAATATTGATTTGTCCTTCATATGCCGTTATTAAGAAATGGACAATCACCATCGTCAGGCATGAACCCATACACACAAGAATATGTGTTCTGAAGCCTGCCGGCCTGTTGCGCGAGTATTCGCGTTCGAATCCGATAATTCCTCCTAAAAGGCATGACATAAGTATTCGCGTAAATATAACGATCAGGAACTGAGGATTTAATTGAAAAAGAAACCATTCCATAAAGGTACCACTCCCTTTGTATTATAGATATTTCATTTTCTTTCTTTTATGAGCCTGAGACTGTGGTTTCTGGTCTCAACCGTTCTGCCGTGTAGAAGAACACCTTTATTCAGGATGAACTTAATCGTGCTTTCCGAGCATAAAACGATACAATAATCCAAATCTTCAAAAGCGGCCTTTCTCATTTCTTCAATGCCTTCAAAATACCTCAATGGTTCGATATAGTCTGCAACATATATAATTTTTTCAAGAAGATTCATACCAGCCCTTCCGGTTGTGTGCCATTTGATCGCTCCAAGGACTTCTTCATCTGAAATCCCATATTTGTATCTTGCCAAATGTTCTCCTATAATGCCATGCAGAAGTTTTGGCTGCAGCAGTTCGATCTCATCGGCCTTATATCTTATTTTTTTCACATATTCCCTTGCATCATCCCCTCTGTAATTTTTACCGCAATCATGAAGTATTCCGGCCAGCAGGGCTTTTTCAATATCGGCTCCATAAAGTTTTGCAAGAGATCGTGAAACCTCCATAACATTTACCGAGTGTTGATATCTTTTACTGTCGAGTTCCTTCTTAAGCATATCCATAATTGTTGTAATGTCCATATAAATGCTTCCTCTTAACTCTAATTTCTTTATTATAGAGGCCAGCGACTTTAGTCGTTTCAGATTCTTCGCTTCGCTCAGAATGACTTTAATGCGAATTCTAACTTCCAACCTCCAACCTTTATCTTCTAACTTCTATTTTATGTACAGCCGGTTTTTTCTTATATATGCCTCAACCGCAGGTGTTACCATATACTTTATTGATAAACCTTCCTCCACTCTTTTCCTTATATATGACGAGGCATAATTCATAGCTCTGCCCGAAAATTTGAATATTTTCGCTCCGAACTGGCTGACAAGCTTAATTATCGTATTATCAAGATAGTTCTCCTGAGTATCAGGTCTGGAAGCAACTATTATTGAAGCAAGCTTGAATATCTCATCAAAATTTTTCCATGTTTCAATTTGAACTAATGAATCTGCACCTACTATTAGATATAGTCTTTTTTGGCTCCCATATAGCTTTTTAAATGCCATGAGGGTGTCAACTGTATATGAAGAACCGTCCCGTTTCATTTCTATATCGCTGGCTTCAAAGAATGGATTGTCTGCTATGGCAAGCTTTACCATTCTAAGTCTGTCATAAGCTTCTGTTACTTTGGTATCAGTCTTATGCGGAGGTATCCTGGCAGGAATGAAAATTACTTTTTCCAGGTTAAATTCTTCTCTTATGCCCTCACACATAATAAGATGTCCATAATGTACAGGGTCGAAAGTTCCCCCCATTAAACCTATCACTATAACACCCCTATAGCCAGCTTTTTGTATAGATTCTTGCCCCAAAGGGAATCAGGGAAAGCTTCGCAAGCTTAAAATGCTGTTTCCCGAATGGGATCCCTATAATTGTAATGCAAAATATAAGCCCTGCGGCTAAATGAGTAATACAAAGCTCCCAGCCCAAAAGTATGATCCAGAGAATATTACCTATCAAACCACCGAGACCGAACCTTCCAACTTCTATATCACGACCAAAAGGAAACAGTACAAATGAGGCAATCTTAAAACACTGTATCCCGAAAGGAATTCCAACAAATGTTATGCAGCAGAGGATCCCCGCTATGAACCAAAGGATAGCTGAAATCAAACCTCCGAAAACTATCCAGATAATATTACCTAATAAATGCACTGTATCACCTCCATAAATTACATTATTTATTAGTATATCATAGTCTATATACTATGAACCAGTTTTGGCTTTTTGCACATTTTACAGTGTTTTATATATACAAATGCCCGTCCATTTTTTGTGGACAGGCATAGCTGCTCGGAAATAATTAGTCTACTTAATACTGAAGTCTGCGTCTTCAATAGTCTCTTTAATTATCTCATCGTTTAACCTTTCGTCATCATATTCAACAGCAACGCGTCTAGCATTTAAATCGACAATGACCTCAAGAACTCCATTTAATACAGAAAGCGAATTTTTGATTATTCCCGCCGATTCATCGGTTGTCATTCCCTCAACATTAAATGCTATATTTTGAACAGCCATTATATCACCTCACAAAGTAGTCAAAAGAATTATATAATATTGTTCAAAATATGTCCATGATTATTATTTCTTTATAAGCCCGCCTGAATATTTCTTAATCGATTTATCAGAGCAGTAAAGTAGTCTGGTAATGGTGCTTCAAAAACCATATCTTCATTGCTGACAGGATGCTTAAGCTTTAAAAATCTGGCATGAAGAGCCTGACCATCTGTATCGGCCAGATTGAATTTTTTCCCGTAAACCTCGTCTCCCGTGATGGGATGCCCTATATAAGACATATGAACACGTATCTGATGGGTTCTTCCTGTTTCCAGCTCACATTGTATATAGGTATGGGATTTAAATCGCTCAAGAACCTTGAAATGTGTAACAGCGGGCTTCCCATTCTTAACATTGACCGACATCTTTTTTCTGTTTATCGGATGGCGCCCTATAGGTGCCGATATTTTTCCAGAGTCCTTTTCGATCCTTCCGTCAACAATGGTTTCATATATCCGCTGAATCTGGTGTTTTTTTAGCTGTTCCGATAAACTAAGATGGGCTTCGTTGCTTTTTGCTATCACAAGCAGACCGGTTGTGTCCTTATCGATTCGATGTACTATTCCCGGCCTTCTCACTCCGTTTATATCCGACAGGGAATCCCTGCAATGGTACAGTAATGCGTTTACCAAAGTTCCTTCCCAGTTGCCCGCAGCGGGGTGAACGACAAGATTTTTTGGTTTATTAATAACAATAATGCTGTCATCCTCAAATATAATATCCAGCGGGATATTCTGTGCATCAACAGTTAAAGGCTTAGGTTCGGGTATCTTTACTTCCACAACCATCCCCGATCTCGTCCTTGTACCGCTTTTGGCAGAAGCACCATCAATGGTTATCAAACCTTCTTCAATCAGCTTTTGGATATAGCTTCTGGTCAAAGATTCTATTTTAGATGCGACGAAAGTATCAAGTCTTTTCCCTTCATCAGTCGGATCGATAATAAAGGTATCAGTCCTGCTGTTCATCAGGCACCTCGTTCGATTCAATTATAGGTTTTTTTGGTTCATGGTAAATAAAAAGAACATAAATAATCAGTAGGAATACGCCTATATTTATACAGATATCAGCCACGTTAAAAACGGGGAAATCATATCCAAAGGGATAAAAATCAAGAAAGTCCACCACGAAACCTCTTAAAACTCTGTCAATAAAGTTCCCGACAGCTCCGGATATTATGAACGCCAATGAGGTTCTTAAGACTAGATTTCTATTCTTTATAAAATACCAGATCATTCCTCCCACAACTGCAATAGTAAGTATTATAAAAACCCACCTGAAATTTTGCAGGATACCGAAAGCTGCACCCCGATTTTCCAGATACGTCAAGTAAAAAAAGTCTTTGATTATCGGAAATTTATCATATTGAAGCTGGTTAGTCAAAAAATACCACTTGGTTATCTGATCAATTCCTATTAAACCTATTATTAAAATGATCCAAAGCATAATTATATCCTCAATCCTGTATTATTCAACTGTAACGCCCGTAAAATAGTGTTTCAGTATCTGATCATATGTATAACCGTTCCTTGCGAATCCTTTTGCACCTTCCTGACTCATGCCAATTCCATGGCCCCAGCCCTTTCCGGTCAAGACATATGTTCCCTTTGGTACATTTCCGGTTATCATGGCGGAATCACTTGCCCCCAATACCTTTATGGCGGAACCACCGGCCGTAATGTCGTATGTCCCGGAGGAAGTAACAGCCCTGGCACCAAATACATTTACAGAAGATGTCCCGCTGTCGGTAATAACAGATGCTGTGCCTCCCGAGCCTGCACTTCCTGAATTGATCGTAAACATCCTGCTGGGAAGATATCCACTGTCACCTAATATTATCCTGATATCTTCATTAGTATATGTAATAGATCCGGATGTTCCTACAATACGCAGTTTTCTGACTCTCCCTGCAGGAGTATACTCATCTGCTGTCATATCAATAATATCACCTATTTCTACACCACTTATAAATAGCTTCATTTTTATATCTTCGGCCGTAAATGTTCTGGACCAGTTATAATTATATGAATTTTCGGCTTCATATGGATCGGGCACACTTTTTAAATATGGGACATCCGAGCCCCATACATAAATATTATCCTCGGTCATACCTCCGCTGGAGCTAAAGTAATGCATAGAGGCAAGTCTTCCATTGTATAAGACTTTTTTGCCCTTTGTTTCGTCAACTGCTTGATTTGTTGTTGCCTTTTCCGCATCATAACCGCCATATACCTGTGAAGCAACAGTATTGACAACATCAAAATCCCATTTCTTATATGATCCCATGGACCTGTATGTAAAGGTCCTTGCTGCTACTGCCTGAGCCTTAAGAGCTTCCATCGGAGCATAGGATTCGATTTCTTTGGGAACAACTCCATAAAGATACTGCTCCAGATCAACAATATTTATAACAGTCATATCGCTGCCGGAAAAACGTCGAAGCTCTATCTCACCTCTATATTGTTTGCTGTTAACAGAGATCACCCTGGGGTCGTTAGCTTCATTTGGTCTTATAACAAGCTTTACATCAGCAGCACCAAATATCATATGAGGTTCAAAACCGCTGTCATAAATAATCATTCTGGAGGCAGAGGGTTCAATAACCTTAAGATTGGATCCTGACAGTTTATTTGCTAAAGTCTGCAATTCACTGTTTGCTTTTACAGCGTCAGAATAAAAACCGGTCCAGACGTACCAACCGTTTTCGAATACGGGGTATGCAACGATTCCCGAGGATCTGATCGTATTGCATAAGCTTTGAGCAGTTTTCAAATCAGAAGCCGCATCACCAATCTGAATATGATATGGTCCAAAGGTTTCTCCGTCAAATGGGATCCCCTCATTGGGATTATACTCGGAAACAACTCCGGAAGGAGATCTTATAAAATGCGAATCCTTCCTTACGATCGTCTGTTTTCCGCCTTCTTCTTTAAGGAGAATTATAAAAGCACCGTCTTTATAGTATCCGATCTCAAGCCCGGATTTTGCAGTAAAAGATACATTGGCCGCCGGGGTATCTCCAAAATAGAGACCCACTCTGACTGTTTCCGGATAGGTTTGAGCAAAAATTTCTGTGGCGGAGAAAATCAAGGCTGACAATCCCAGAACAACTAGAAAAGAAACCAAAAGTTTTGATTTTTTTTGCATAAGCGCCCCCCTGCAACATTTTTCTTTAGTACTAAATCAGTTATAATTTATACAAAACCGACTTTTCTATAATATTTACCTTTAATTATATATCATTTTCACATTCTCTGTATAGTTTGCAAACAAAACATTAATAATACGAAACAAATTTGAAATACAACCGGGATTCAATAGGACTAATTTCCTCTCAAAAATAATTCACAGGTATGATGTAATAATACTAATAATATACTACTATCAATGTATTAGGTCCAGGACATGAGCGTTCAGCATCTTTTTTATACACTACGATCTGCGCTCATATTCTGTCATTATTTAGCTTAAGCGAGCCTCACACTTTATATAATATATTTTAAATTTGCTCTCCCAAAAGCCCATGCCCAACCCGGCAGGTCAAACGGTTGAAAAGCTGCTGTCCAGGTGGTCATGGGTATTATTTTTTTATGAGATCCTTCGCCAGATCCTTCGCTCCGTTCAGGATGATACGTCATGTAATTCATTTGTTTCAGTATGACATAATCAGATTTTTCTCATTGTTTAAAATTTAGCTACGTGAACATGACGTGTCAGTTATATTTTCCTGAAATATTGCCAATAATTAAGTAAAAACCTTAGGAGGCAATATGAAACGTTTGGAAGGAACTGAAACGGCGATAAATCTTATGAGAGCTTTTGCCGGTGAATCACAGGCCAGAAACAGATATTATTTTGCTGCCGGTGTAGCAGATAAGGAAGGTTATAAACAAATAAAGGATGTTTTTATTGAAACTGCAGAGAATGAAAGAGCGCATGCCAAAGTATTCTATAACCTTATTTCAGAAGGCTTTCAAGGCAAACTCCCAATCAATATCGACATAAGTGCAGGGTATCCTGTTGTATCAGGTACCACTCTGGATCATTTAAAGGGTGGTGTTGACGGTGAACATGAGGAATTCGCCATTATATATCCCTCTTTTGCTCAGATAGCCCAGGATGAAGGTTTTCCTGAAGTGGCCAATACGTTCAGACTGATCGCAGATATTGAAAACCACCATAAAGAAAGATTTGAAAAACTTTATGAGAATGTTAAGAACAATACTGTTTTTCACAAGGAACAGAAGGTACAATGGATTTGCAGTAATTGCGGGCATATTCACGAAGGTACTGATGCTCCCACCCTTTGTCCTGCGTGTAAGCATCCTCAGAGCTATTTTGAGGTCTTTATCGAAGCTTTTTAACCTGTCCCGAGTAAAAACTAAGAATTTTATGAATCAGCAGCCCAGCATAAATGCTGGGCTACATATACGGTATTTATGTTTTGTCTCTGTTTTATTTTATTTTTCTATGATAGTATAATATCTGCATAAATTACCGGGGAGTTTTAAATATGAAGATAACGGCAATAAAAACAAGGCTTATAAAGGCATTTGATTGTTCATTAGAAGATATAATCACTGAATCTATTGAGAGTATTAATGAAAACAGCGTTATAGCAATAACCTCGAAGGTTATTTCTCTTTGTGAAGGAAATGTGCTTGCACTGGAAGGCAATTCAAAGGACACGCTGATAAAAGCCGAAGCCGACAGCTTTATTCCTAAAGAAGAGAGCAAGTACGGCGTTTACATTACTATAAAAGATGGTTTTTTAACACCTTCAGCAGGTGTTGACGAATCCAATACCAATGGATATTTTGTTATGTGGCCAAAGAACCCCCAAAAGTCAGTAAACCGGATTTGGAGGTTCCTGAAAAATCAATATAAATTACAAAATGTAGGAGTAATAATAACCGACAGCACCACAAATCCATTAAGATTGGGTGTTACGGGAAGAGCTATCGCCCACTGTGGCTTTAAAAGCCTGAACTCTAAAATCGGCGAGAAAGATTTATTCAATAAAACACTCAGGCAGACCCGAATCGATGTGGCTAACGGTTTGGCAGCCAGTGCAGTGATATGCATGGGAGAATCTGATGAACAAACTCCCATAGCAGTTATTGAGGACATACCTTTTGTTGAATTTCAAAACCATGAACCAACCCCCGAAGAGTTGGCCTGGTTAAAAATCGATATAACAGATGATTTGTACGAGCCTCTTATTAATAGAGCCCCATGGATCCATAATAAAAAATGACTTATTTTCTTGCCCCGCTTTTAGCAAGGGCATCGGCCCTTTCATTAAGCTCTATGCCTGTGTGACTCTCCACCTTGACCCATGTAATTTTTACACCGCTATTATCAATATATTCTTTATATGCCTGTGTCATGGGGGTATTTGTCCGGAATTTGCCTGTTGCCCACTTTTCAATATTCTGAAAATCATAAAAAATGGTTATCTCATTTATCTCCTGGTCTTTGCACCATTCCAGAACCTCGATCACAGCCTGGATCTCACCTGCTACCTGACGGGAATTAAAGGCCTCTGGAGAATCTACCTTTCCAGAAATCTCAGCAACAATATTGTTTTCCTTTAATATAACAGCTCCATACCCTGTACATCCGTCGATAAAGGAACCGTCAACAAAGGCATAGTAAAGTGTTGATACATCATGATCGAATATCTCTTTGCTATGCGGTTTTATTTTTTTGGGTTTATTTTTGGCTCCAGGATTTACTGTAACACCAAGTGATTCGGTAATACGTTTAAATTGATCCTCAGACATATCAGAGTCTCTTCTGAAGTTAAAGGATCGCCTTTTGGGACTGTAATCAACTATAAGCTTTCCTAAAGGTGTATCTTTATCTTTTAACTGGATTTTTAACATGTAATCTCTTATAAGAGCTATTTCCGGTTCAACCCCAAGAGCCAGTAATTTGGGTTCCAGATCGCAGTAAATTGATTTAAGTTCTTCTTCACAAATATAAGTCATTATATACTCCTGTGATTTATATTAAAGATATTTTATCAAAACATCAGGGTTCAGGCTATACAGAAGCGCAGACTCCCGGGTGATATAACCCTTTTTATATAGCTCACTTATACTCATATCCATGCTTTGCATTCCGATATTTTTGCTTGAATGAATCACCGAGTCTATTTGGTAGGTCTTATTTTCGCGGATCAAATTTTGTATGGCGTTAGTTGCCGTCATTATTTCAAAAGCAGCAGCCCGTCCTCTCTTTTCCGAAGGCAATAGCTGCTGGGAAATAACAGCCTTTAGTATGGTAGAAAGCTGCATACGGATCTGATGCTGTTGGTTGGGAGGAAATACATCAATTATACGATCTATCGTTTTTGCAGCTCCCAGAGTATGAAGGGTCGATAATACCAAATGGCCTGTTTCAGCTGCAGTCATGGCAATGGATATGGTTTCAAGATCCCTCATCTCACCTACAAGTATTACATCGGGTGATTCCCTTAAAGCAGCTCTCAGTGCACGTGCGTAGCTTTGGGTATCTTGCCCTATCTCTCTTTGATTCACAACGCTCATCTTATGTTGATGAAGAAATTCAATTGGTTCTTCAAGAGTTAATATATGACATTTTCGTGTTCTGTTGATGAGGTCGATAATACATGACAAAGTTGTCGACTTACCGCTTCCCGTTGGTCCCGTAACGAGTACCAGCCCTTTATTGAGCTGATGCATTTGCAAGACAGCTTCAGGGATCAGCAAATCCTTTGGATCGGGCAGTTGTGTAAAAACCAATCTAATGGCAGCCGCAAGCGAACCCCTTTGTAAAAAGGTATTCACACGGAACCGTCCCATCCTGGATATCGAAAGGGAAAAATCTTTATCACCCACCGATAAAAAATCCCTGAAAGAGTTCTCATCATCGAATAACTCTCTTACCAGTGCTCTGGTGTCATCGGGATTGAGGGTTCTATCTCCAATATGCTCAAATTCGCCCTTAACCTTGATCAACGGAGGCACTCCCACTGTTATATGCAGATCGGATGCACCTTTTTCAAGAGCTATCCCCAGCAGTTCTTTAATTTTATAATCATAATGTTCCATTATGGATTCCCTTCCCACAGATCTATAGTATTTTTATATTCGAAGGGCTCATTCCAGAGCCTCCATTCAATTACAGAGCAGATATCATTTATTCTGCTTTCATCATTCGGCTGGGAGACTTCAATTTTGACCTCCAGATGCCTGTTATAAGAATCAACTGTAAGAATAATGGTTCTCTCGATGATCACTTTCAAACCATCAGGATCTTTCCTGATTATAACATCAGACCCCAGATTGCTTTCCAGAATAGAGAAAAATGATTCCGGATCGTTGTCCATACTGTTCAGTGATTCCTTGACGGCTGACTTGACCTTGTATAAAAAACGTTTTCCTTCAGCATCCAGAGTATAGTATACCTTGTTTGTCTCGGCATTTCTTCGGGCTAATTTCAGCTCCTGAGCAGAGGTAACGATACTTACAACAGCAAATATGACCAATGACAGTAAGAATAGCGATATTAAAACAGTGGAGCTGCCTCTTTCAGATTTCAGCCTATTCATTGATTTCACCCCAAAAAGATAAATCCTCGATAATTGTTGAAACGCTATAAATCTCAGGCTCGCTATCCTTTTCAAATGGATAGGGTCCAAGCCTTACGACCCTCAGGTCCATATGTAAAAGACCTTTCTGCTCTTCAGATAATGGGATCATACTGCCATATATGGCATAATTAACTGAATCGTCCTTAAATGTTGAAGGATTCCATTGCTCATCATAATATACAGTAAACCTGCTTTCTTTTTGAGGAGCATCCAAAACCCTCTGAAACTCCTCAATCAACCTGTTGGTTTCCAATACTGCATTGTCGATATCAACAGCTTTTTGATGGGTCACCTGTGAAGTGACAAAAAGCTTTAATACCCCAACTGATAAAACAGCCAGAATACATACTGCTATAATCATTTCTATTAATGTAAACCCGTTTTTTTTCGATATCACAGTATCTCTCCCATTAGTCTGATCTGAGTTTAAAAAAACTGTCATAGGTTTTATGACCGTTAATCCCCGCTTTAATAAAAATACCCTGATCTTCTTCGCTAAGATTTATCTCAAATAAGTCAATCCTCGCTATAGGCTGGCTTATATCAACTTCCGGATATTCATCCTCTAACACTATTGCTTCGTAAAGATAGCCGTCATAGTGGAAAATCCATGTATCATATATTTTATCATTGATTTTTTCATGGATCACAAGGGCATTATTTCCGCTGATAGTATCCGGTTTTACCTCCAGACAACCTGATATGTCGTATTGACGTATTTTCGTAGTTACGAAAGAATATGCTATCCTTAATTCCGAAGTGCTTTCTTTTGCTGCATAAATCCTTTGATATGCACCTACGGCCGATACAGCAAGGCTAAAGCACCCTGCACCCAGTAATATAAGAAGTATCATGGATGCGAGGGTTTCGATAAGGGCCCGTCCTTTATTTTGTTTTAATTCGATATAGCCGCTATCAGGATCCCTTTTCATAAACCTCCACCACAGGCATCACGTTGGATGCGAATATTTCATAATAGTAATAATATCTTTCATAGTCCAGCACGATTCCATAATAGTTATTAAGATATTCCAGATCTGGCGGATAACTGCCTTCTATAGCATAGCACTGAACACACGCTCTTTCGATGGCTTCTTTGATTCTTCCCGGCTGGGCATCGCTGTTTTTTGAATAGACGCCGTTCATGGTCGTTATTGAATAAAAAACTATAAAAATCAGGATTATGAACAAAAAAGGCTGAACCCAGCTAAAGACGTTTTTCTTTCCCAACTTGTCTCCCCCCTATCCAATAGAAGACATCATGCCGATAAGTGGTAATAATACCGATAAAAGTATGATTGCAAGAATAATTGATAAAAAAGACACCAATGCAGGCTCAATTATTCTGCTGAATCCTTGAAGCGAAAGCTCGGCCTCTTTTCCATAAACTTTTGATATTTTTTCTATCATGCTGTCCAGGTTTCCGGATCTTTCGCCTGTTCTGAGCATTTTAACAAAAAGCTCAGGAAAGATCCCTGTATTTTTTACGGCATCCGACAATGATTCCCCTTCTGATATCTCCAGGGAAGCTTCTTTAAGTTTAGATGCTACATAGCCGTTTCGCATCAGACCTTTTACGGTATTAAACCCGTCTGTTAAATGCATGCCGCTTTTTGTCGTAAGACTAAGCCCCAGACCAAATCTGGAGGCTATAATCTTTTTATATATCGGTCCAGAGATTGGATTATGTACTTTGATACGATCAAAAATCAGCTTACCTTTTTGTGTTTTAAAAAAGACAATCAGTATAAGAATAATTGGTATTGCTATCACGGCAAGCCAGAAAAGTATTTTTTGAAGACTTACAGTAAACAAAAATAAATACTCAGCCTCTTTGGGCATCTGTCCCCCAAGGCTTGTAACGATCTCACCGAACATTGGTATGATCTTAATGATCATCAGGAATATCACGCCAAGCATAAGTATGGCTAAAGCAGCTGGATATGCAACTGCATTTTTTATTCTTTTATTGATTTCAGCCTCGGATTCGTAATACTCCGAAAGGTTCTCCATTACAATATCGAGCATTCCCGTCATTTCACCGATTTTAATCATATGAAGCATATAATCGGGAAAACTTTCATCAAGGGAAAAGGCTTGATACATTGTCATTCCTTCAATTATTCTCTCTGATATTCCTTTCAGGGAGGCTTTTAATTCAGGCTGAGTTATATCATCAGCCAAAAGTGGGATCCCTTCGACAGGGTTTGCCCCGGACTGAAAAACTAAAGCAAGCTGGTGGCAGAGCAAGGAAAGCTCCATGGCGCTAAGCTTCTTCTTCTTTGAAGACTTGACTTTATTCATTATCTTATCCACTCCGTCCATAAAGTGTGCAGTCTTTTTATACAGAAATCCCGACAAATCACAGCCTCGTTGGGCTGAACAATTCAGCTTTCGCCAAGCCATTTAAATTTCTTTAAATATTATACCAATTATTGGCGACAACAAAACGCCTTTTTCAGCAAATATTCAGTTTTTTCAGGGCTTTTTCCGCGCCTTCACAAATTTCTTTTACACATCCTTCTTCAAAGGGTGAACGCAGCCCGGAGCTATTAAGAAGATCAATAAAAGTCATTGTACCAGCCTTTTTGCTGAAATCCAGATATTTTTCCCATGCAGCCTTATAATCTTCAGCCATCAAATTTCTGAATTGCAAAGCAATGGTTTGTGCGAGGCAGTAGTCGATATAGTAAAAAGGAACACTGTAAATATGGGTCTGGGCCTGCCAGCGGCCGCCTTTACCGAAAAATTCATCATCCTCATAATCCAGATAAGGCTGGAATTCATTTTCTATGCGTTTCCATGCATCCTTTCGCTCACTGGGCCTCATATCCGGATTACTGTAGATTACATGCTGGAATTCATCAACAGCACAGCCATATGGTATAAAAACAAGGGCGGAAGCAAGATGCATATATTTGTATTTCTCAGTTTCATCCCCGAAAAATAGCTTCATCCAAGGCAAGGTAAAGAACTCCATGCTCATGGAATGGACTTCGCATGCTTCCAATGTAGGCTGCTTGTATTCATAAATCTCAATATCCTTCGCAAGATACCCGTTAAGGGCATGGCCTGCCTCATGGGTCAGCACATCTATATCACCGCTGGTCCCGTTAAAATTCGCAAAAATAAAGGGAGATTCATGATCCGGGATATATGTCATATACCCGCCGGGAGCCTTTCCCTTTCGGCTCAGGCAATCCAGAAGCTCATTTTCCAGCATAAAGCGGAAAAATTCGCTAGTTTCCTTTGACAACTCGTCATACATCTTTTCCCCCGCTTCAAATATCTCTTCAGGCGTTCCATGGGGCTTGGGATTACCGTCCCTGAAATAAAGCGGTGCATCTATGAAAGTAGCCTTTTTAAGCCCCAGCATCTTCCTTCTTGTTTCCTCTATCCTCAGGGAAAGAGGGACCATGTGCTTTTTGACCTCTTCCTTGAATGCTTTGACTTCGACGGGGCCGTAACAGTTCCTTCTCATGCGGATATAGCCAAGCTCGACGTAATTTTCAAAGCCAAGTTTTTTCGCCATGGCCGTGCGTACCCTGACAAGCTTGTCAAAGATCTCATCCAGCTTATCTCC
The DNA here is from genome assembly GCA_012520855.1 of Clostridiaceae bacterium. GTDB lineage: Bacteria > Bacillota > Clostridia > DSM-8532 > DSM-8532 > DTU059. Next base: position 25,940 of record JAAYNO010000052.1, read on the forward strand.
GTTTTCGGCAAAGAATTCGGTGCGCTTTCTGAATGCTTCCTTCCTTATATTGCGGTCGGGTGACTCCATATAAGGCCGGAGCTGTGACAAATTGAGCTTTTTCCCATCAAAATCAAGCTGTGCTGATGCCATCAGCTTTACATATTCGCTGGTAAGCCTGTTTTCTTCCTGCAAATCGGGAATGATAGCAGGGTCGAAAGCTTTCAGGTCCAGTTCGGCATTAATGAATAAAAGAGCTCCAAGTCTTTCTTCCAGTTCCTTTCTGAACCTGGAAGAAACAAAAGCCCTGTAAAAATCAGTGACCAAATTTTCCATGACAGGGGTGTTCTCGTCAAAGTAATCTTTTTCCTTGTCATAGAACTCATCTTCTGTGTTCACAGTGTGCCTGATATGCGCTATGGTCCTCATAGTTTCAACTTTTTTGCATATACCGGTAAAATCATTATATGCTTTGAACTGCTCATCGGCAGAACAGGCATTTTTTACTCTTTCGGTCAATATCCTTATCTCCCTGCCGACAGCTTCGATATCAGGCCTTGTATAAGTCATTTCCGAAAATTTCATATCCTTATTTCTCCTTTATTAAATAAAATTGCCGTGCAATGTTTTCTGCCTTTTTCTATACTAGCATAATAACCATTGTACGGCAATTTTATCAGGGAGTTTTCTTTGCTTCACTGCAAGATGAAACTATCAGTTAAAATCCATTGTTATCTCAAAGCTTGAATAGAATCCATCGTACACATATTGGCTTTCGTCTATGAATATTGAAATGTAGACACCATCGAGTCTGCTTTCCATAAAGTAGCTGTAATCCATCGGATCTTCTATAAAACCTACTCCCCCCTGAAGTATTTTTCTGTAGAAAGCGATCATATCTTTTATTTCATAGCGGCTTATTCCTGATATTATATACCTTCTGTTTCCACCTTCCTCATACTTTATAGTCGAAGTTATCTCACTTTCACTAGGTATGGGAACCAGTCCGGTACGGTCAAATATTGCAATCGGAAACGGCAGTGGATCAATCATATCAAGAATGATTTCTGCCTGCTTATCAGACAGACGGTCTTTATCTCTATCCACCATGATTTAACTCCTTTTTATCTTATTAGTCCGGAGTATACTAAAGCTGCAAATAAATCTTATTAAACTGAGTTTATAATTGTAATTTTATAAATCGTCAGAATAAAATAACATATAAAATATTATTCTATTTAGTACAAAAAACATTTTTTTAGCGACCATCGTTTTGATTGTCATATAAATTGATGAAAATAATTAATTTAAAACATGAATATTTTATATCAAATTCTATATCCACTTTTCCTTCAATATGCTATAATATCCAACAATACACGAGTAAATCAATAGGAAAACAGAGAAATTATATTCGCTATGGAGGATAGAATATGCCAATAAAAATACCGGACAATCTGCCGGCGAAAGAAACGCTTACAAATGAAAATATCTTTGTAATGACCGAGCAGCGGGCAATACACCAGGATATAAGGCCTTTAAGGATTGCCATCCTCAACCTGATGCCTGCAAAGATCATCACTGAAACGCATCTTCTGCGTTTGATAGGCAATACTCCTCTTCAGGTTGAAATAGAGCTTCTGCACCCGAAAACCCATATATCCAAAAATACTCCTGCAGGACATTTAACAACCTTCTATAAAACTTTTGACGATGTAAGGCACGAAAAATTCGACGGTCTTATAATAACTGGTGCACCGGTCGAGCAAATGGAATTCGAGCAGGTAACATATTGGGATGAGCTTAAAAACATTATGGAGTGGAGTAAGAAAAATGTCTATTCTACTTTCCACATTTGTTGGGGTGCTCAGGCAGGATTATACTATCATTACGGCATCAAAAAGTATCCCCTCAAGGAGAAGCTTTTCGGTATTTTCATGCACCGGATATGCAAGACGAACACCATGCTTTTGCGTGGCTTCGATGATTGCTTTTATGCTCCCCATTCAAGACATACCGAGATCAGAAGAGAAGACATTGAAAAAATCAGCGAACTTGATATCCTCTCTGATTCAGAAGAAGCAGGAATATATATAATAAAAACCAAAGGCGGACGTCAGATCTTCGTTACAGGACATTCCGAATATGATAAGGACACCTTAAAAAGCGAATATGAAAGGGATGTTTCAAAAGGTCTGGAAATCAAGCTCCCTAGGAATTATTTCCCCGGGGATGACTATTCAAGATCACCCTTTGTCACATGGAGGAGCCATGCCAACCTGCTTTTCTCAAACTGGCTCAACTATTATGTATACCAGGAAACACCATATGATTTAAGTCAGTTGGAACGTATTTAGAAATGGGGCTGGTCAGCGAAAAAGAACCTTCACTCGCCCAGGAAGATATAAAAGTGCGACTTTTCCAGCAGTTTCTGACGGTTCAGCTGTTCTTGCCGGAATCACCTGTTAGCAGAAACAAGACAAAGAACCATTCCACTAAAAAGGAGAGATAGTATGCATATTTCTACCAAGGGAAGATACGGGCTTCTGGCGCTGGTTGATCTGGCAACTCACTACTCAGGCGAACCAATCAGCTTAAAAAACATAGCAGAAAGATGCCAATTGTCCGAGGAGTATATATTGCAGATCTTTTTGATATTAAGACGTGCAGGCATTGTCAGAAGTAAAAGAGGATCCCGCGGAGGTTATATTTTGGCTAAAGATCAATCAGATATAACTGTTTGGGATGTATTGACCGCACTTGAAGGTCCTCTTGCCCCCACAGCCTGTATATCGGGAAAAAGTAAGGACTCTTGCGGCCGTTATGATCATTGTGTAACAAGAATTCTTTGGAAAAAAATAATGGTTGGTATTAACGAGGTTACAAATTCTATCACAATTGAAGACCTGGTCAATACCTGCAAAAACCCCCAAATCGTAAATCCGGATCCGGAATATTATATTTAAGAACCTTATCAAGCGCAGCAAAAATACTGCAAATTAGCAGAGAGGAGTATTGTTTATGAGTGAAAGAAAGTATAAGTTTGACACTTTGCAGGTACATGCAGGTCAAAAACCTGATCCGACTACGGGATCACGGGCTGTCCCCATCTATCAGACGACATCATACGTTTTCAACGATACTGATCACGCAGCCAATTTATTTGCACTTAAAGAATTCGGCAATATTTATACAAGAATAATGAACCCTACGACCGATGTTTTTGAACAAAGAATGGCAGCTCTCGAAGGTGGTGCGGGCGCATTAGCTGTTGCGTCAGGCTCAGCTGCTATAACTTATTCGATACTAAACATCGCCGGAGCAGGAGATGAGATCGTCGCTTCTGGCACCTTATACGGAGGTACCTACAATCTACTCGCCGTTACTTTGCCTAAACTTGGCATACATACGGTTTTTGTCGATCCTGATGACCCTGAAAATTTCAGAAAAGCAATCAGCGAAAAAACCAGGGCTGTATATATTGAAACAATAGGTAATCCCGGAGCAAACCTTATAGATATCGAGGCTGTGGCAAAAATTGCCCATGATAGCGGGATACCGCTTATTGTCGACAATACCTTCGGAACTCCATACCTTATCAGGCCTATTGAGTTCGGTGCCGATATTGTAGTACACTCAGCCACGAAATTTATCGGCGGTCATGGTACTTCAATAGGAGGTGTTATTGTTGACTCGGGCAGATTTGATTGGTCAAAGAGCGGTAAATTCTCAGGTCTTACTGAGTCTGATCCTTCCTATCATGGTATAAAGTATGTGGAAGCGTTTGGCCCGCTTGCTTATATCATTAAGGCAAGAGTACAGCTCCTCAGGGATACAGGCGCTTCAATAAGCCCTTTTAATTCCTTCCTGCTGCTGCAGGGACTTGAAACACTGTCTTTGCGAGTCGAAAAGCATGTTTCAAACACTAAAAAGATCGTAGGTTTTCTGCAGAACCATTCTTCTGTCTCATGGGTAAGCTATCCCGGCATTAAAGGAAGCAAGTATTACGAGCTTGCTCAAAAATATTTTCCTAAAGGCTGCGGTTCCATTTTTACCTTTGGGATCAAGGGCGGAGTCGAAGCCGCCAGAAAATTTATAAGCAATCTTGAGCTATTCTCTCTGCTTGCCAATGTCGCCGATGCAAAATCGCTTGTGATTCATCCCGCATCAACAACACATTCACAATTATGTGAGGAGGAGCAAAGAAAAGCAGGTGTTACACCGGATCAGATAAGACTGTCTGTCGGAATCGAGGATGTCGAGGATCTTATCTATGACCTGGACCAGGCACTTAATAAAGCAGTGAACGATCTGTAACGCCCTTTGTTTGTTATACTGAGTAAAGCGTACACCAGATGCCAGATTGAATAAAAGTACGTAAAAGCGTTTTTATCAAACAATCTTGACAAAGGGTTTAGTCGTTTGTATAATAATGTAGTCGCTTTTACATGTGCCAGTAGCTCAGCAGGATAGAGCAACGGACTTCTAATCCGTCGGTCGGGTGTTCGAATCATCTCTGGCACGCCAAGAAAACAGCCACTTTTATAATTATAAGAGTGGCTGTTTTTATATTATAATTGTTCTTTAAGTATCTTAAACAATAGATCGATCAGCTCATTGTCACGATCGACTTCTCCAAACCTGTCGTTTATTGAAAAGCCCTGTTCCGACTCAAATCCGCTTGTTGGAGGAATCATCAGACTGAACCCGTCTTGCCCGGATTTTGTTTTTCTTATCATTTCAATTAGTTGGCCTATATTGAGCAATGGCAGACAATTATCTTTTAGAAAATAATCTCCCGGATCAGTGTGGTCGTAAAAAACCTCTTCCAAAGACTCTTGTTCATCCAAGATCTGTTCTTCGTCTACAACTATAAAATCTTCGGGCATTCTGAGCCTTTTTAGAGTTAAAGTTGTTCCATGGGATAAAATCACCTCACCAACCACAAACTCTAAATCTTCATAGATATCATTTTCTGCATCCTTGCAAACAGAAGCAACGGCCTGATCGTATTTAGCAGGAAGCCACAAAGAATTAATGGTTTGTTTTTGACTGAATGTCAGTGAATTCAAATCTTCAATGGTCAAGTTCTGTTTCATATATGCCACGCTCCACCCTCTTTTTTTATTACTAATAATTATAGCATGGTTGCTGTGTAAGCTGGAATAATATAATTTTATGAAATGTTTTGTTTAATAAATTTCATACCCATTACCTTCATATCCAATGGTTGACATATCAATATGCCATTGGTATGATATGTATGGTTAGAGATTTTGATAGATACAGGCATATGCTGAAATGATTATTTTTGTTATGATATATTTGTATTATTTTGCAACTTTATTTTATTAAAATATCATTTCAGACATACTGGGTCCGGATTTTGAAGACTCATATCCTAACTTTTCATTAATTTTTCAAATTGGAGGCCTTAAAATGAGCAACTCATCTTACAACCCTTTTGAAATCGCGCAGGAGCAGTTTGATTCTGTTGCAGCAAAGCTTGATCTTGACCCTGCTGCAAGAGAGTTTTTACGTCAGCCAATGCGTGAATATCATTTTTCTATTCCTGTCCACATGGATGATGGAAGCGTTAAAGTATTCAGAGGCTATCGTGTACAGCACAATGACGCCAGAGGTCCCGCAAAGGGCGGTATCCGTTTTCATCCTATGGAGACGATTGATACCATCAGAGCTCTTTCCATGTGGATGACATGGAAATGTTCTGTCGTCGACATTCCTCTCGGGGGCGGTAAAGGCGGAGTGATCTGTGATCCACGCAATCTTACCGAGCGAGAACAAGAGAGGTTATGCCGTGGCTATATCCGGCAATTGGTTCGTAATGTTGGTCCTAATACTGATGTTCCTGCTCCCGATGTAATGACAAGCAGTAAACATATGCTTTGGATGCTTGATGAATATGAAACGATCCTTGGCGGCAGATACCCCGGGTTTATAACGGGAAAACCTGTTGGAATGGGCGGTTCATTGGGAAGAACCGAAGCAACCGGTTTTGGAGTGATCTATGTGCTCAGGGAAGCCTTAAAGAGTTTAAACATAGATATTAAGAATACCAGTGCTAGTTTCCAGGGCTTTGGCAATGTGTCACAATATGCAGTAAGACTGTATCAGCAATTAGGCGGTAAGGTCGTTGCCATTTCCTGCTGGGATGAAGCTGATAAAACATCATATACTTTCCGGAAGAAGGATGGCATGGATATCAGTGCCTTAGTAGATATCACAGATGCATACGGAACGATTGACAAAGATAAAGCAAAAGAACTTGGCTATGAGGTCCTTCCCGGAGAAGCATGGATAGAGCAGGATGTTGACATACTTATTCCTGCAGCATTGGAAAACCAGATCACCATAGCCAACGTACATAAAATAAGCAAACAGGTAAAGGTTATCACCGAAGCAGCCAATGGCCCCACAACTCCTGATGCCGATAAAATTATTAACGACAGGGGTATATTCCTGGTACCTGACTTTCTTGCCAATGCCGGCGGCGTGACCTGCAGCTATTTCGAACAGGTTCAATGCAATATGAATTATTATTGGGAGAAGGAAGAGGTCCTTGCCAAACTCGATACTAAAATGACATCTGCATATAAAGCTGTTTATGAACTTGCTAAAAGTAAAAACCTTAATATGAGAGATGCTGCATATGTGATTGCGATCAACCGCGTAGCACAGGCTGTAAAGAGCCGTGGCTGGGTCTGATCAATAATAATATAGGGAGTCTCCTTACCATGACTAATGAAAATATTGGTTCCGATTATTCACTTGAAGTCCTTAAGGAACGTGAAAAAGAGCTGAATTGTCTGTATATGGTCGATGAAATACTCGGGAACCATCAATTGTCTATTTCAGAAATTTTCGATGGTATAATCCGTGTTTTGCCAACAGGTTGGAGACTCCCTGAATTATGTCGTGCAAAGATCATATATAAGAATCAGAGCTTTCAAAGCCCAGGTTTTGTATCCTCCCCCATCTCGGATTCCTGTCCTGTTAAAGCAGATGGTAATATCGTAGGCAGTATTGAAGTCGTTTACATTAAGGATGTTCCATTAACTGATGAGGGGTATTTTTTATTTAAAGAACAAAAACTAATAAGATCAGTTGCTGATAGAATCGGGCAAATGCTTGTTTACAGACAGATGAAATCAGTAATGAATGAATGGGAATCAAAATCTCATGCAGCAAGCCCGGAGAAAGCACTTAAAGAGTGGGAGGTAATGATTGAATTTCTTAAGCATACTGACCACAGCATGCTTTTTAATATATGCAGAAAACTGACCAATCATCTTCTGATCATGGGCGTTAAAGAGGCTTCGGAGTTTTTTAGCCGTTCTAACGCTAATTTATCCCATGAGGATGGATACTCAAATTATCCCACTGCCGCCGAACCAATCGGTGACATAGTCTGTGTGTGCGAAAAAGCATTCCAGGTCGCTGAAAAATATATTGGCGACAATCAATTAAAAAGCCTTATAAAAAGATGGATCCAGGAAGAAAATGCTTATTCGCTGATTAAAGCAATAGGCAGCATATCTCCTTCCCTTCACAATATCATTGAAGAGTTAAGAAGATTTCAGAAGGCCTCAAAGGGTGATGGACTTTTATATTCGCCAAAAGGCCGCTGGATCACCGTGGGCCTTATCAATCACTTTTTGTCCGATAGGACCGACTTTATCAATATAGCGAAACAATATATCAATTACAGTGACTTTTTTCATATCATCAACAAAATAATACACCCCTTAAACAGTCAGGGAAAGCTCGGCGGCAAAAGCTCGGGTTTATTCCTGGCCGAAAAAATATTGTCTAAGGAAAGCAAGAGTTCCCATCATTTAAGTTCTATAAAAGTACCTAAGACATGGTATCTGACCACCGATACCATAACGGAATTCCTTCACTATAACAATCTTGAGGATTTAAATGAGCAGAAGTACCGCGAAATACAAGAAATCAGGATCGAATACCGGAATATAGTCCAGCTTATGAAAAATTCAAAACTGCCTCCGGAGATTATTAACAGTCTTTCGGTAGCGCTGGATGATTTCGGTGAAAGACCCATTATAGTCCGCAGTTCGAGTATATTGGAAGATCAGTCCGGAGCGTCTTTTTCCGGAAAATACAAAAGCCTGTTTTTGGCAAACCAGGGAAGCAAGAAGGAACGGCTTGAGGCTCTGGAAGATGCGATTATTGAGATCTATGCTTCAGTATACGGACCTGACCCTATCCAGTACAGAGCTGAGAGGAATCTTATTGATATCCATGAAGAAATGGGGATAATGATCCAGGAAGTAGTCGGTACAAAGATAGGTAAATACTTCTTTCCTCTCTTTTCCGGTGTCGGCTTCAGCAACAACGAATATCGCTGGTCCCCGAGAATCAAACGGGAAGATGGTCTACTCAGAATTGTACCGGGACTTGGTACACGTGCTGTTGATAGATTAACGGATGATTTTCCTATACTGTTATCTCCCGAGCAGCCTGGTATCAAGGTAAACATTGTACCTGAAGAAATAAAACGCTATTCTCCAAAAAAGATCGACGTGATCGATCTGGAAAACAGGGCTTTTGAGACGATAGATATTAATACTCTTCTTAAGGAAGCTGGTAATCAGATTCAGAGCATAAATAAAGTAGTTTCTGTTATGGAATTTGATCATATAAGGAAACCAAATTTATTTGAGATAAATTTTGAAAAGGACGACCTTATTGTTACCTTTGACGGTATTATAAACGATACACCGTTTATCAAACAGATAAACAGCGCTATGAAGATGTTAAGAGACAAGCTGGGATATCCTGTCGATATTGAATTCGCCTGTGACGGGAAGGATCTATACCTTCTCCAATGCAGGCCTCAGAGCTCCAGAGAGGATACAGCCCCCGCCCCCATTCCCCAGGATATTCGGCCCAAGGATATTATTTTCTCTGCAAACCGATATATTTCAAACGGGCTGATTCAAAACATATCGCATATCGTGTATGTCGACCCCCTCAAATATGGTGAATTATCAAATTTAGAGGACTTAAAAACGGTAGGCAGAATAGTTGGTTTACTCAATGCATTTCTGCCCAAGAGACAGTTTATACTTATTGGTCCGGGACGCTGGGGAAGCCGCGGCGATATTAAACTGGGAGTCTCTGTTACCTATGCCGACATATGCAATACTGCAGCACTGATTGAGGTAGCCCGAAGCAAAACAGGCTACATGCCGGAGCTCTCATTCGGTACTCATTTCTTTCAGGATCTTGTCGAGGCCAACATAAGGGTCCTGCCCTTATATCCTGACGATCAGGGAATAATATTCAATGAAAAATACCTGACCCGCAGTAAAAATATATTAAAGTCAATCTTCCCTGAATATGAAAGATTTGAGGATGTAATTAAGGTTATAGATGTGCCTGCTTCGTCCGACGGGTATAATTTAAGCATATGTATGAATGCTGAATTGTCACAGGCTCTCGGATTTTTGACCCCTAATATCATTAAAGTTTCAAAGAGCATTAAGACAATTGAATATGACGATAATACAGGTGACGAAAAGGCCTGGAGATGGAGATACCATATGGCCGAACAATTGGCTAAAAGAGTTGATTCCAAGCGTTTCGGGGTCAAGGGCTTTTACCTTTTCGGAAGCACTGGTGCCGGAACTGCAGGACCCGGGAGCGATATAGATATACTGATTCATTTTGAAGGTGACGAAAACCAACGCCAAAGCCTGGAGAACTGGCTTGAGGGCTGGAGTATGAGCCTTGCCGAAATCAACTATATGAGATCAGGATATAAAATGGATAAAATCCTTGATGTACACATCATAACAGATGAGGACATCAGGAATAAGGACTCTTTTGCCATAAAGATCAATCATCCGGTTGATCCAGCCATACCGCTTAAAATCTCGTAAACATTAAGATATGCCATTCAAAGGCTATAAAAATTTTTACAATCTTACTATCATGCACGGTTTTATTAAGATCCTTCGCTTAGCTCAGGATGACACCCATATGTAATTCTGAACGTAGCGCCGCATTCCCCATGTCATTCTGAACGTAGCGCCGCGAAGTGAAGAATCTTCCATGCAGTAGTAAACCCGCGTATAATACTGACTCCTGTATGCCATCCTGAACAAAACGAAGTGTATGAAGGATGACGCATAAGGAAAGTCACTAAAAATCAGTCCTCGTTGACCGGCCTCTTCCTGTGTGCCTTAAGCATAATAAATAAAAGCGGGATCAAATATACAAACAGCAGACCCAGAGTAACAAACAGCATAAGCTCTGACTCGGGTGCAAGCCCTATAAATATCAGTATAGGTGCTCCAAGAATTATCGCAAAGCTGCTGCCGATCAGCAGATTATTTGCTGCCGGTGTTTTAAAGGAAGGATCTATTTCCCTTAACAGAACAATCCCGGAGCTTATTGTTCCCGTAAGCATTCCGTACATCGACACCATTCCTTCATGCTCGTAGCCGGAATATACTCTCTTACACAACCACTTAAGATAGTAATAGGTTACTATTCCGCCTAATACCGCCATCAAAGTGAATGGGATCCATAATCCTTTCAATTCTTTGAATTCAATTGACGCAATTCCGGCAATAGTCATAAAATCAAATGATAATCCGGATATTCTGGACAAAAGATAATTATTGGGGTACTGACGCGTCATTATCTTTGCCTTTGTCAATACTTTAAAACCTAATCTGCAGCCTGTAGCTAAAAATGAACCTATAATAAAATTGAATCCCCAGATCAAAGGTGTAAGCGTTCTTGCCAAACCAGGCGCTAATTGGGCTAATAAGCTTGTTATCCCTAAAGATACCAGATATGTGGCGAGATAAATCAATAAAACCAGTGCAAACTGAACCGAAAGTCTGTCTACAGACTGAGAAATCGGGATCTCGTTTTCACTTTGAAAATCCTCTATGGTGAGCGAACCGGAGATGTAAGCTGAATCATGTATTTTGACCTTCTTCTGCCTGTTTGCTATATTAATATAAAATATACCGACAACACAAGCACAGACAAAGCCAGCCGCTGCAATTGAGAGTCCAAAAGACTGCCCTCCCACAAAACCGAGCTGTTCATAAGTTGACCCGACATTATTGGCCTGGCCAGGTCCCTGCCCAAATCCCATAGGTAACAATATCCCCGCGGCTTTAAAGAAATCAGGCATAATTGTATAAGCAAGCCCGATTGAAATTATCAAGCCTAAAATACCCTGAACCAAATATGTGCTTACTATTAACGCTCCGCTCTTTAGTCCAATCAAATTATTTTTCTCTTGCTCATCATACTTTGCAGGAATTCGAAGAGCTAATGCAATAAAACCGATTCCAATAGTATGATAGGTAACCTTTTCCAAAAACTCAACATTCATAGGAAGAATATTGCACTCTCTTAAGAATAGCGCAATGAATCCGCCTAGAACAGCAGTCGGTATCATCGCTTTACGAATAAATATAATCTTCCGGCATAAGATATTGGCCAATAACATGATACCAGCCAACATGCCTATCTGAATCATAAAATTCCATAAACCTGTGTTCGCTGCTGAAAAATCCATAATCCCTCTCCTCAACTAAGATAAAATACTCAGTTCTTCAGATATTTTATAATCTCGCGGTATTTTAAAGCACTTCTTGGATGTTCAGACTTTATTTCATATGCCTGTCTGTCGTTCGTGGCAAAGGCAATCACTCTCTGTCCTATAATTCCCAAATCCAATATATTCTTTAACTCAAATGTATATTTTTTATCAACGCAGTCGAAAACCAAACGATCATTGTACAGAAGCAAAGAGCCTTTTCCAATAAGATTGTTCTTTCCCCAATCTGCTTTCCATAGGGTTTGATTATTATCAGAATATATCAGCTTGTCAGAAGGAAGATTCCTGATCCTTTCTATATCTTCTCTGAGGTTTCTATCCTGAAATCTGCACCATTCCAGAACTGTATTGAAAGGAGGCATTTCATTGTTATTTGAAGAAAAATATCCATACGAATCATATTTCAAATCCATTCCGCAACTGCAGAAAAGCCTGTCATCTTCACTTTTTAGTGTAGCAATTCCGCTGCATTTCGGACATAAATACAGGGCTGTTTCAAGATCTTCAGCGAGTTTTTTCCCTTTATACTCAATGGGGTTTTTCTTCTGCTCCTCATATGCATCAACATATAAATCGTTTTTAATAGCCGTATTTATTTCTTCCCAGGTCATGTTCTTAAGCTCTTCAACACTGTACTCTTTTACTTTCCGGCCTTTCATCATGCCCCTGCGAATAGTTTTTGACCAGCGTGGGCTTGTAAAATATCCCCCGTCCAGGCGAAATGTTATAAGTGCCACTCCGCTCTTTTTTATAAGCTTTCCCGTTGAAACAGGTATTTCACCGGTTTCTCCGCTGAAAGAGCGATTCCCTTCGGCAAACATACAGACATTTGCACCGGCCTTTAACCGCTTAAAAATATTCATAACGGTATTTATTTCTGTCGTGCCTTTGACCCTGGGGATCGGCGCAACTAAAAAATTGATCAGCTTACTTACAAAACCCCACCTGAATATATGCTCGCTGGCAACATAATACATATGATCCGGAAAGGCAAGTCCAATCAGCAAGGGGTCATAGTCTGTATTATGATTTGCCAAAATAACATAGGGACGACTGGAGGGCTTTACTTTTTCATAAGAGTAGTTCAGTTTCCTTTTCAAAAAAGGACCCATGACTATTTGTAATACTCTGAATACGAACCTGTGCCAGGCTAAACCTTTCATCATCTTCCTCATTTCATAAAATGATAGAATTAAATATAGATATACTTATTATCTCATAATAAAGCGGGTATAAGAATACTAAATTAATATTTTTCAAAATATTTCAAATATCTTCCCCATTTCAGACTTATTGAAAAAAAGCTGTTTTTCTTCTATTTCTTCAATCCTCCATTCTTTTTCATCTGTTTTACCCAAACTGCAATATTCTTTTGAGTTTGCTTTTTTTACGCATATATTTTTTCACATAAACCATCTCCTTTCATTATTGCAGAACAGAAAACAAGGGTATACAACCTGCTATTAAAAAATCAATCAGTTTAATATCGGATCAAAATAATGTTGTTAAAAAACCTTTAACCGCCGCAATGGGAACAATGCCGACGAAAACAATGCGACTGAAAGTATCAGCACTGAGTATCCCAACCACATTGATAAAACTGGAAAAACTGAGGTTATAAACTAAAAATTATTACGGAGCATTATATCATTAATAAACAATATAGACAATAAAAGTTTTTTACTGGTTATTTATTCCTTATTGCTAAATATTATCTGCTTTGAAAAGGACAAGGAAAACAGATCGTATTTTTATCGGAAAAACAGTGAAAACCCTTTCTACGAAAGGGTTTTCGTACAAATTGTGGTGGAGCTAAAGAGGACTTAAACGAACACAAGCCAGACAAACGTAAAAAGTTCGTCTGGCTCTCCTTTGGTGGAGATGAGGGGGATCGAACCCCTTACCTCTTGAATGCCATTCAAGCGCTCTCCCAAGTGAGCTACACCCCCACGACACTTAACCATTATAAACAAGAACAGGCTTATTTTCAATACCTTTTGCAAAGATTCTTCGCAAAGAGAACACGCTTTGCGTGTTCCTTGCATAGATATGACCAGGCGACTTGAAGTCGCCTGCATTGTTTTAGGTGTTTGGATTACCCAGTATCTCATCCTCAACTTCAATATCCGCAGGGATACCGGTGTCCTCCAGATTATAGTTGGATTGCTCGTCTTCGGGATCTAGCTTTACGTAATCCAGCAATGGTTGGATACTGGCATTAAAGGTATAAAAATATGGCCTTTCCTGGCTGTCAAGTATAAGTATGATCGGAGCTTCCTTGTCACTTAATATGATAAACAGAGAATCAAGTGTTTTTATCCCGGATTCATTCAATATCTTTTGTTTGACCTTTATTGATTCATTAAAAGGCACCCGTATTACATAACCCTTTTCCGGAAAAGGCATCACCTTGGTGTATAAGCTTTTTATGGTTTTTAAATAATTGAATACCTCGTTCTGTATATTGATATTGGAGGGTTCAGATATAATAACCTCGCCTTTTGTTATGTCGAATACTTCTATGTTTTTTGATCTGTCTTTAGCATCCTTGCCTGAAATATAGGCTATAAAATGTGTATCATCAAACATCTGTGTCATTGCCAATACAGATTGGTATTTATTTTCGTTATGCGATACTTTTACAGCGGCATAAACAGTGACCGCCAAAAGGCAAAAGATAACGATAACTAAGAATATTCCAAAGGTTTTTTTCTTAATGCTGATAAATACCATAGCCTTTCACCTCCGAGCACGACATCCAGCATATTCGTCATAGAATACCGTACTTAAATCTATGAGAGGCAAAAGGCAATTATACGTTGTCTCATATCTGGGTTGTAAAAAAGATCCTTCGCTTCGCTCAGGATGACATTTGGGTTATAAACGGGATCAGGATTAAATAAGTGAATTATTCAATCCTGACCCCGTTACTCAAAAATGAGTGAAGAGGACCGTCCCCTATACTCATTTTGATTTGGCACGGTAACCTAAGTTGTTGAGGATTTCCAGACCCAGGCTTCTTGATTTTTCATCCTCGAACTGTATTTCAAGGGCTCCCTCGTCGGATTCCCTGTTATGCAGTATTCCGATGTTTTTAATGTTGATATTCTTTTCCGCCAGCGCGGTGGCTATTACAGCTATTATACCCGGCTTATCGTCTACATCCACTACAATATCAAAGGTTTTATGATATAGATTCTTCCCTTCCGCGAAGCTATTCCGAAGGTCTCTCGCAGAAGCGAAAAATCTTTCTATGGTTTCCTTGTTTTCAGTCCGCAGGTTTTCTTCAAAGTCTTTCAAACCATTGAGTAAAGCCTTTAGTGTATCCAGTATAATATCCTTGTTCGACAAGCAGATACCAGACCAAAGCTCCGGTGATGAAGACGCAATTCTAGTTATATCCCTGAATCCGCCCGCGGCAATGGTTTTCATGATATTGTCAGGGCCGTCAAGCTGACCGACCAGATTTACAAGAAGAGATGCTATTACATGGGGAACGTGGCTGATCACCGCCGTTGCTCTGTCATGCTCAAAAGGAGTTATTTCTATGGGAATAGCCCCCATGTTTTTTACCAGTTCTTTTAAAATATTAAGTGCTTTTTCGTCGGTCTTTTCATTTGGGGTCAGACAATAATACGCATTTTCAAAAAGATTAGCCCTTGACGCTGCAAAACCAGACTTTTCGGAGCCAGCCAGAGGATGACCTCCGATGAAAGGATTCGCAATACCCATTTCATTGACTATTGAGATAACATCCATTTTTGTGCTGCCCGCATCAGTCAGTATGCAATGGGGTTGTATACTGCCCGAAAGCTCATTTATAACATCCTTCATAGCAAAAACGGGGACACATAAAAATATGACATCGCAATCACTGAAGCCGTCTTTTAAGCTTAATGAATATTCATCTATTGCTTTTTCGGATAATCCTGTTTCAAGAACTCTTTTATCCCTGTTCCAGGCTTTGATTATGTAGCCCTTACCATTTCGCTTCAATGCTTTGGCAATAGACCCGCCAATTAAGCCCAGCCCTATGATTCCGATTTTTTTTACCGTCAATTCCATACTACGTTCTCCCATACAGAGAAATTATCCTCATAAGATTCTTCGCTTCGCTCAGAATGACACTATTTCAACAAGTCTCTATTTGCTTCTGTTCAGAAGCCTTGAAGCAAACAGTATACCCGCAACAGTCTTGCCGTCGTTTATTGTCCCTTCATCTATCATTGCCAATGCATCTTCGATCTTATAGGCTTTGGAAGATATAAACTCGTCTTCATCAGGTGTTGCTTCACCTTTTTCGAGGTCTGTTGCCAAATAAATATGCAAAATCTCGTCTGCGAAAGCAGGTGCGGGATAAAGAGATAATACTTTTTCAAGCTTCTTTGCACTGTACCCTGTTTCTTCCTTCAGCTCCCTTTCTGCGCAGGCTTCAGGATCCTCTCCATACTCAAGCTTGCCTGCGGGAAGCTCAATAAAGGTCTTTTCAGCCGCCTTTCTGAACTGTTCGACCAAAACGATGCAATCATCGATTATGGGGATTATAACAGCCGCTCCGGGGTTTCTAATAATATCCCTCGAAGCAATGTGGCCGTTGGGCAGCTCTACCGTAAGCTTCTCAACGTTGAAGATCGTCCCTTCATAAACAACCTTGCCAGAAAGTGTTTTCTCGCAATAATCCATATCAGCACTCCAGACTTAAATTTACTTTCCTATTTCCCTGGCCCTTCTTGTACATTCTTCCATTGCCGTCATAACAGCATTTCTAAAACCTTCTCTTTCCAGTGCAGAAACTGCTTCAATAGTTGTGCCTGCCGGTGAGCATACCATGTCTTTTAATTCACCCGGGTGCTTTCCGGTATCCAATACCATTTTTGCTGAACCCAGCACAGCCTGGGCCGCAAACCGATAAGCACGGCTCCTTTGGATCCCCGATTTTACAGCAGCATCAGCCATTGCCTCGATCAACATAAATACATAGGCCGGGCTGCTTCCTGTCAGAGCTGTTACCTCGCTCATAAGGCTCTCCTCCAGCTCCTCTACCATGCCCGAAAAACTCAGGATCTTCATTATCAATTTCTTTTCATCATTAGTAATCAAGTCATCCCAGCTTACCAATGTCATTCCTTCGCTAACCAGCGCTGGGGTATTTGGCATGGTTCTTACCACTTTGGATCTATGTCCAAGTATATTCTTATAGTACTTTATTGAAAGACCTACTGCTACTGAAACAAGTATTTTTTCAGGGTAAAGGACCGGCTTGATATATTCCAGAACAGTATCACAATATTGGGGCTTAACAGCTAATACAATAATATCGCTATTGCTTACAAGACTTTTTGCGCTGTTTTCTTCCTTTATACCAAGCTCATTTGTGAGCTCTTTCAATAAGGGAGTATTAATATCAAATGCGCATAATGAGAATTCATTAACACTGTCATTTTTTGCAATGCTTCTTATCAATGCGCCTCCCATGTTTCCTACACCAATAAAACCTACTTTATATGCCATACTCGACTCTCCTTTGAAATCATCTGTCAAGAAGGGATATTTGTTCATTATCGGCATCCGTATACGGAATTCCCATATGCTGATATGCAAGACGAGTCGCCTTTCTGCCCCTGGGAGTTTTCTGTATGAATCCCAGTTGTATCAGATATGGCTCC